>JAFGWF010000268.1 GCA_016937295.1 Bacteroidales bacterium | reverse complement strand
ATTTCTCGGGAATCAGTTGAACTCGAATCTATGTAAATGTTGTGATTCATGCGCAATTAATGTCGTGATTTAAGAGAGCCAAAGATAATCAATATTTTAAAAAATGCAAGAAAAAAAATGAAAAATTATCGCGTTTAAAAATAACTACATTAGTCAATCCTCCGTCCTTACGCTTACGCCGAAGCTTCAGCGTAGGAGCATGTCCACCTCCTTTTCAAAGGAGGACAGGGTTTCTTCACCAAGTTTATTATTTTAATCATTGAAAATCAGAATTTTTCAATACAATCCTTCGTTATCAATCCTCCATCCTTCGGACACCTCCTTTTCAAAGGAGGACAGGGTTTCTTCACCAAGTTTATTATTTTAATCATTGAAAATCAACCCTTCTTAAATACATTCTGTCACTATCAATCCTCCGTCCTTCGGACACCTCCTTCATTTCGACTACGCTCAATGCTTGTTCAAAGGAGGACAGGGCTTTTTCAATCCATGCGACCTTTGAATTAAAAAACAAGAATCTCCATTAACGCTCCCGACCACTGTACGGGAACCGCATTTTCAAATTACCACATTTTTCAAAAGCTATCTCTCCATAAAGTCTGTACAATTATAAGGTAAGGATACTTATCTGTTCATGCTAAAACTCGCGGCTATTTTCCGGAATTGTTTTTCGCTTGCTTTTTATATTTCAAAACACTTTCTTCCAACTGTTTGCGCATGATTTCCACTTCTGTGTCTGAATAAACGTGCTGTTTCTGATTCAATTCCTCGAGAATATTCATAGCATGGTCGGCATCCGGGAAAAAGCCTGCTTTAACAAATAGTTTTGTTAAAATAGCCTGATACTCAACACGATTATCCTCGTTCACCATTTCATGAGTGATTTGAATTGCATTCTGCAAAATTTCCTGATTATCACAATCGTCAGCAATCTCATTCAGCCATTCGTATTTCTGCGGAATAGTAACCAAATTACTTCCACCACTTAGCAATTCAACCACCGACTGAAAATAAACATCTTGATTCTTTTCAACCAAACCAAAATACCGCATCTTATACTGTGAAACACCGTAGATAAGATCGGCAAATTCTATTCTTTCGTAAAACCTAACCAAAGAATCTTCATAATTGGATTTCGGGTTTGCAATTTTCAATTGAATAAACGCATCCGTTGTTAGAGCCTCTAAACGCCTGTTTATAAACTCCCAATCCGCCTCTGTTTTATCAATCTGCTGCCAAGAATCCAAAAGATATCTAATGCGGTCGTCCGTCAAATTGTGACTAAATAACAAAATGGATTCTATTCCTTTTGCCGATTGCAAGAAAGAATGATCTGCGAGATTAAAAATTTTCGACTCCAAAAAATTGTAATCCAATCCGGCTTTATACAAAGCTTTTGCGTATCGAAACAGGTCATCTATAGGCAATTCGTCTTGATTCACTTCAGCATTTCCCGACCAGCGATGAAAATTTTGTCCATCATTGCCAATAGTTTCTATAGATTTTTTGAAAGATTCTATGCTAAATGGGCCTCTCATTTGATATAATAAATGACCATCGGTCGAAATCAAGGATACGGTATAAGGTTTTAAAAAGGTGAGATTACTCAATTTTTGACTCATCTCCACGTTGTCAACGGTGATGGAAACCAATAAATATTTCTGGAATAATTGTTTAGCAAATTCTTGTTCTGCAACAAGTTGATCTAAAAATAAACGAAACGAAAACTCTTTAGGCTGTCCATAAAAAATCAAAATAGATTTTCCTGTTTTGGCTGCTTCATCGAAAATCTCCTCCTGTGAACCCTCATAAAATTTTATAGGTTGCTGGCCATATCCGAAGAAAGAAAAAGTAAACAATAGAATAAGAAAAAACAGTTGTTTCATAGGATTTGTTTATTTATTGAAAAATTCATTTGAGAATACAAAACTAAGATAAATAAGGAAAAAATGAGTATTAAAATCGGATGGAGTCATCAGATTAACCAATTCTACTAATCAAACAAATGGACAAGATACTTGGTATCGAAAAACTCCTCTGTAAAAAAGTCGCTTAGGGGAAAAAGCCGATAGTGTTTTTTTGAATCCAATAATTCTTGAAGAATGTCGCCACCCTTGAGGTACAAAACTCCATTCTTCAAGTCGTTGAAACCCTTTTTACGAATGCGGTAATTCACCCACTTGGAGAAGGTTGGCAAATCGGTTACGGCGCGGCTTACCACAAAGTCGAAGCTTTTATCGAGCTGTTCGCCCCTGATATTCAAAGCTTCCACATTGTTAAGATTTAGTTTCTCAGCAACATCTTTCACCACCTTTATTTTCTTTCCAATGCTATCAATTAGGGTAAAGCTGACATTTGGAAACCAAATTGCCAAAGGGATTCCGGGGAAACCTCCACCTGTTCCAAAGTCGAGAACTTCGGTGCCGTTTTTCAGGTTGATGGCTTTGGCAATTGCAAGAGAATGAAGCACATGACGCTCATAGAAATGGTCGAAATCTTTACGCGAAATCAGATTAATTTTCAAATTCCAGTCGCCGTAAATAGACATAAGTTGGCTTAATAAAGATTCTTGCTGTTCAGTGATTTCGGGAAAATATTTTAGGATTTGGTCCACGATAATGTATTTTAAAAATTGATAGTCAGTTGATTACTTATGTTAAAACTTTTGCGGTGATGCACGCAATTACCATACTTCAAAATAGCCTCCCGATGAGCTTTTGTAGGATATCCCATATTATTATTCCATTGATAAACAGGGAAATCGTTGTGAAGCTTTATCATCAAATCGTCACGGTAGGTTTTAGCAAGAATAGAGGCAGCAGCGATGGACAGAAAACGGCCATCTCCTTTCACAAAAGTTTCATGCGAAACATCATTCCACGGTTTAAATTTATTTCCATCAACTATAATAAAATTTGGTTTCAACGACAGTTGATCCAAGGCGCGGTGCATGGCCAAGATAGAAGCTTGAAGGATATTGATTTTGTCGATAATTTCCGGTTCTACAACACCGACTGCAAAACTAAGAGCTTCACTTTCAATTACATTTCTAAGAAAAGCCCTTTTTGCAGAACTCAATTGTTTACTATCATTTATCCAATCATTGGAATAGTTTTCGGGAAAAACAACTGCGGCAGCCACAACCGGACCGGCTAAGCAACCCCTGCCGGCCTCATCACAGCCGGCCTCATATTTTTGACCACTAAAGTTTGAAATAAGCATTAATGAGATGGAATAATATGGGAAAAAATAAGAGAATAGCAAGGATAGACCAAAAGAATTTGCGGTTGCCAATATCAATAAATGCAATGGCAAGCCATAAAGAAAGTATTGCTTGCAAGAATAAAATCCAAGCGCGTATTTCGACAAAATAAAATACAGCGAGGACAACAAATAACACTGACATGACGATTGTTAAGGAAATGATGCGTCTAAACTGAATCAAACGAGAGTTATAATTCCGAATCATTCCATAAAACCCAACAATCAATAGACCTAAAAACAGAATAAAGGCAACTATTTCACCCACAGAAAGATGCAATGAAAAATTCATATCCATTGATGGCAAAAAAACCATTAAAATGTCCTTAAACTCATCTACCCGATTGAACCAATAGAAATAGACAAAAAGATAGAAGTAAGGAGCTAAAAAAGAAAAGAGGATTATAAAGAGAGAGCGGACATTAAAATTTCGGAACAAAGCAATTGCAAAAGGAATAATGACAATCAACCACACCAAAGGATAATAGACCAGTGATGCCATTGAAAACATAAACGACACATTAATCAGC
The DNA here is from genome assembly GCA_016937295.1 of Bacteroidales bacterium. Classification (GTDB taxonomy): domain Bacteria; phylum Bacteroidota; class Bacteroidia; order Bacteroidales; family UBA1556; genus UBA6267. The sequence continues at coordinate 7,677 of JAFGWF010000268.1, read as the reverse complement.
TTTCCGGTAGTAGTTTCTTTGTTGGCAAATTCAAAGAGCATCAACAGTCCAATCAGCACAAAGAACAGCGAAAGGTTTACGGCATCAAAGCCAATATTTTGGGGAAAAAGCGGTAAAAAAGCGGTATAACTAAGTAATACTAAATAACTGTTTCCTGCGAAGAACTTCATTTCCCGAAACAATTCATTAAGCAGAACCCCATTGATTACCGGGAGTAAAATGGTCAACACATTCCATAAAATGACATTGTTATTTAGAATTGGAACAATCAGTCGAAAACCAAAACCGGAAAAGGGACTGACTACAGGAATCGGCTGAAAATCGTGTAGCCCAATCCAAACAGAAAGAAACAGAATACTTAAGAAGAAAACGTACCGAAAAGGCAAGCTTAGTGTAGAAGACGACATAAATTTAACGTTTTGAAACCAAATCTCTACCAATGTCGCGGCGGTAATAAGCTTTATCAAAACTAATTTTTTTCAATGTTTTATATGAAAATAAGATAGAATCGATCAAATGCTTGCCATAGGAAGAAACTGATAGAACGCGTCCTCCATTAGTTACAATATTATTGTGTTTATCGAAGGCCGTACCGGCGTGGAAAACCATGGAATTTTCAGAAAAATCTGAATCTAAACCACTGATTATATTTCCTTTAGAGTAGGAATCGGGATAACCTCCGGCAACCATAACCACGGTAGCTACAGCGCGGCTATCAATTCTGATTTTAAACTCTGATAGAGTTCCTGAAGCAGTATGAATGAGGCCTTTCAGCAGGTCATTTTTGATCCTCATCATCACCGATTGCGTTTCGGGGTCGCCCATTCTCACGTTGTATTCAATCACATAAGGCTCATCACTGACGTTCATCAAGCCAAAGAAAATAAATCCTTGGTAACGCATACCTTCTTTGCGCAATCCTTCAATAGTAGGTTTGATAATGCGCTCTTCCACTTTGGCCATAAAACGAATAGAAGCAAACGAAACCGGCGAAACCGAACCCATACCTCCTGTATTAGGGCCTGTATCCTCTTCGCCAATGCGCTTATAATCTTTAGCTTCAGGCAAAATCACATAATCTTTTCCATCGGTAAGAACAAAAACCGATAGCTCCACACCTTGCAAAAACTCTTCGATAACCACCTTGTTGGAAGCTTTTCCGAATTTTTTATCCACGAGCATTTCATGCAAAGCCGACTTGGCTTCATCGGCATCGTTTAAAATCAGCACCCCTTTTCCTGCTGCTAATCCGTCGGCCTTGAGCACATAAGGAGGCTTTAAAGAGTCGATAAAAAGGCAGCCACCGGGATAAGAAACCTCATCAAAACTCTGATAAGCGGCGGTAGGAATGTTATGACGCTGCATAAATTGTTTAGCATACTCTTTACTTCCCTCAAGCTGAGCAGCTTTTCGAGAAGGACCAATAACTTTTACGTTTGCAAGAAGAGGATCATTTGCAAAAAAATCAAAAACCCCTTCAACAAGAGGCTGTTCAGGCCCAACAATCATCATGTCAAGACCTAATTCAATGGCAAAAGTTTTCAGTTCCTCAAAATCTAATGGATCTATGGGAATATTAGTTCCGAGAGATGCCGTGCCAGGATTTCCAGGAGCAAAATAAAGCCGAGTTAACAAATTACTTTGAGCGATTTTCCAGCCGATAGCGTGCTCACGACCACCGGAACCAATTATTAATACTTTCATTTACTGTTAGTTATATATTATCTACATTTTAGACTTCGCCATTCATTTTCGATCCGAAAGCCAAATCTCCCGCGTCACCCAGCCCCGGCACGATATAAGATTGTGCTGTAAGCTCTTCGTCAATTGCGCCAACCCATAGCGTAAATTTCTCCAGCGACAGATGCCTTTTTAAATAATTTATTCCATCGGTACATGCAATAGCTGTAACAAAATGTATATCTTTCGGTTTCCCATATTGAAGCAAAGACTTGAACGCCAGCACTAAAGAAGCACCGGTGGCCAGCATTGGGTCGGCAAGTATCAAAACCTTATCGTTTAAATCGGGACAAGAAACGTATTCCAATTTTATTTTAAAGGATCCATCTTTATTATGTTTGCGGTATGCTGAAATGAACGCGTTATCCGCTTTGTCAAAATAATTCAAGAAACCGTTATGTAATGGAAGGCCTGCACGGAGTATCGTAGCCAAAACGGGTTGTTTTTCCAAACGATTGATTTGCGAAATACCCAGAGGCGAAACAACTTCTTGCGGTTGAAAATCCATCTTTTTGCTTATTTCATAAGCAAAAATTTCACCGAGTCGCTCCATATTTCTTCGGAATCGAAGTCGGTCTTTTTGAACATTTTGATCCCTAATTTCAGCAATATACTCGTTGAAGAGTGAGTTAGTTGCACCTAAGTTAATTACCATTGGTTTAATGAATTAGTTTGGCAGGCTAAATTAGAGAAAATTTAAAGATGACCACCCAACAATTAATAAAAAAAAACACGTGATTATGAATGATTTAAACCTTTAAAATAGTTTAGCGGAAAGGGAAGGCGATTCATTCGGATGGAAGGATATTGAAAGTTTAAGGCGCCAAAACCGGCATAAAAACGAGCTAAATTTTCGTCATTAGAGCCCTCAAAATCGAAAATTATTTGTTCGCCGGCAAACTTATTTATCTGACTATCAATTAGTAAAGGCATAGCACCTTTTTCTTTACCTTCTGCACTCAGGCCGCTAAATAAAAAAATTCGTCTGCCGTTGCTTTGTAAAAAAACGGCACCGGCCACAATATCATTTCGCTCATTTATCATCCCCCGCAACTCGGCTTTTCCTTTGTGCATCAACATATAAAGAAGTTTCTTAAGCCTCTGATAGTCTTGCATATTGAAGGATTTCAATTCTGCACCTTTATTTTCTTGAAATAATCTTATAATTTCATCAGGCTCCACATAGTTCACTTCTCTTAGATTAGATTCTTTTGCCTTTTTCAAATTACGCTTTAAGTTAGTGGAATAATTTTGATATAAACGCTCGTAGTCCGCAGCAATTTCCAATTCAAAATTCTGGTTTACTTTCGACAAATATTTGGGAGGAATACGACCCAGCATGAATTTATTAAAATTCATTTCGGCAAATCGGAATGACTTTGGGATAGCTCTAAAAAACTCAAAAACATCAAAATTAGAGCAGGTTTTCCGGTAAAAAATTCCTAACTGTTGCGTAAATGGAGGTTGAAAAAGATATTTGACACCATATTTAATACGGTATGGAAGCGGCAAAATCATTTGGTAATCGTCCATAATCAGGGCATCCCACTGGCCATCGGCTACAATATCGAGATAGAAAGAATAGGCATAGATATAAGAATTGATGGAATTATTGACAGCCGAATCCCATTTATTCTTATTAATCAGCTCATTACGAACATATTGAATCATTTTACCAACTCATAAAGTTTTTCAAGGTCGGGCTGAAGAATAATTTCGGTACGGCGATTTTTTGCTCGGCCATCAGCATTTTTATTGGAATCGACCGGCAAAAACTCACCGCGTCCGGCTGCGGTGATACGTTGTGCATCAATTTTCGAGTTGGCAGTCAGTACTCGAACAATCGATGTGGCCCGTTTTACGCTCAAATCCCAGTTGTCGTTCAAGTTTCCTGAGCCGCGATACGGAACAGAATCGGTGTGACCTTCCACAAGAATGCGAATATCGGAGTTAGTTTCCAACACTTTAGCCAATTTTATCAATGCTTCCTGACCTTTAGGATTAACGGTAAAGCTTCCACTGGCAAAGAGCAGTTTCTCGTCCATCGACACATAAACCTGACCATTTCGGTTAGTGATAGTCAAGCCGTTATTTTCAAATCCGGTAAGAGCTTTAGCCACATTATCTCGCAAGGCGTTCATAATGCTGTCCTTTTTTGCCACTTCTCTGCGTAAGGCATTGTAAGCCAGTTCTTTTTCAGCAAGTGCATCGCGTGCTGCATTAAGCTCGGTGGCCAACTTTTCTAATTCAGTACGTTTTACCTGATATTCTCTTTCTAAAGCAGCAAGGGAATCTTCACGCCGCATCAAGTCGGTTTGTGCGCTGCGCAATTCCTCCAAAATCTTCTTAGTTTCTCGTTCATTTCCGGCAAGCAAATCATTATGCTTTTGGAGTAATTCGTTATACGACTTACTGATTGACTTATAGTTAGCAGAAGTATTCCGCAACTGCCGCCCTAAATCGAGTGTATCTTTTGTGAGCATATCCACTAATTTTTCTAAGCGCCCAATTTTTGAGGTCAGCTCGGTATTGGTGGTTTTCAACAGCATGTTTTCATCTTTCAACTTGCTATTTTCAATTTCTGCCGAATCGCGTTTTGCCAACAACTCTTTATATTTCTTGGAGCTTACGCATGAAGAAAAAGTCGCTGATAATATGAAGATTAACGAAAATGTATAAATGATGGAACGTTTCATAACTTAAGATTTTACCAGTTTAATGAATCTCACAAAAATAAACAGAGACGAAAAGCATTTTTTTAGAATACTGCTTAAATGTTAACATAAAAATGTTGAAAGGTGGGCGGTCTATCTCTCCCACCCCAACCATATTTTAAAATCTTTCACCCGCTCGCGAGCTACCACAATTTCGTCATCGGTCGGTGTTTTCATAGTGATGCGGAGTCTTGAATTCGACCAAGCTATGATGTCTTTGATTTGGTCGATGCGAAGGATATATTTGCGATTTACCCGAAAGAAAATATCGGGTTGCAAAACTACCATAAGCTCATCCAACGAATAGTCAATCAAATAGTTGTGGTCGTCAACCGTATGTAAAAACGTTCCTTTGTCGAGGCTGTAAAAACAGGAAACATCATTGATGGAAACCATTTTAATGTATTCTCCCACCTTTATTACAAAGCGGTTTTTGAAGGAGTTTTTAAGGTTGTATTCATCAGAAAGGCGAAAACCCGCAAAGTTTCGCTGAAGGTTTCCAAATTTTTCCAAGGCGGCAGAAAGCTCTTCTTTTCGAATCGGTTTTAGCAGATAATCGACGCTATTCACCTTAAAAGCACGGATAGCATACTGGTCGTAGGCGGTGGTGAAAATCACGGGAGTGGGCAAGGCAACCTGCTCAAAAATCGAAAAACAAAGTCCGTCTGAGAGGTGAACATCCATAAAAACAAGATCGAAATTTTCTTTTCGCAGCAAGGCAACCGCGTCTCGAACCGAGGCAACCGATGGCGCAATTTCTATGGACTTTGACTGATTACGCAGTAAAAAAGCCAAGCGCTCAAAGGCATAAAATTCATCTTCGACAATCAATACTTTCATCGCTTCGGGCTTAGATTTAATACCGGAATTTGAACTTCAAAAAATTCGACTGTCGAATTAACAAACACCTGTTTATCAGAAAGATGGGCATATCGACTACGAACATTTTCCAGACCAAGGCCCGTTGAAGGAGCCTGTGAAACCAAGTCGCTTCTATTGTTTCGAACTACCAGATAATCATCCTTTTGCTCAATGGAAATTTGTAAAACGGAATCGGACTGCATGGCGTTATGCTTCAACACATTTTCCAACAAGATTTGCAAAGCCATCGGTACTACAAAACCTTCACCCGAAACTGAAATCTGATAGCTAAATTTCTCCCTGAAGCGAAGTTTCAGAAGAAATAGATAGTCTTCGGTAAATACCATCTCGCGCTTTAATTCGACCACATCTTCTTCCTGAACGTCAAGCACATACCGATAGATATTCGACAATCTTATCACGAATTCATCAGCACGCTCCGGATCTTTATACATCATTCCGCTAAGCACGTTAAGCGAGTTGAATAAAAAATGTGGATTCACCTGATTTTTAAGAGTTTCAAAGCGAAATTTAGCTAATTCTTGTGTGCTTTTTTGAGATTGAAGATAAAAGGAATTGAGATTGACGGCAAAATATCGGGAAAGGACAATCAAGTAAATTAAAAGGCCCGTTACAAACTCAATCAACAAAACAATCAGGAAGAAATTACTTTGAAAAAGTTTGATTGGGTTGACCTCTTGCGTGATTTTAAACCAAACGATATTCAACAAAATCACATCTACCAGAATATAAGCGCTTACGAGTAGAACTGCTGAAATATAACGCTTTACAGGGTTATCCAACCAGTTTTCAGACCTAAACATTTTCCTACTGATGGCTCCACAACCGAGGGCAATGGATAGTCCAACCAAGATGCCGTAAACAAGATTGAGCAAAACGGCTTCAATTTGAGAGTCGAATCCTGTGAATAGAAAAGTTATCACAATACCCACGGACATACCGGCGAGGATGTTTCTGTATTCGTTTTTGATAAAATTCAAAATTGCTTTCATAATTTGAAACTTAAAGTGTAAAAGTAAAACTATTGAACAATCAATTTTTGGGAAAGTTCAAAATCGTATCCAAGAATACGAATGAAATAAATTCCGCCTGGTAAATAGGAAATATCAACAACCTCATTTGATTGATAATCTGGTAATTGCATTACATTTTTTCCAAAAGAATCGAAGATGGCAAGTTGCACGGGATTTTGAGAATCGAGCTCAATTTGCAACATATCGGTGGATGGATTAGGGAAAATTTTGGCTTTCAAATTGGACGATGGGTTGTTGATGGACGAGGCCAAATCAAATCCAACCTTGTCGATATGAAGTTGGGAGCCAAAGGGAACGTTAGCTTTTTTGGTGGAGGTGGAGATAAAAATCAGCACCGTGTCGGGTTGAACTGTAGAAGAAAAGGAGATTGGCACCGAAAACTGCGACCAAGAAGTAATTGAATCGGGAAGGAGCAAAAACCCACCACCTATTTCAACACCCTGATTTTTAAAGGTAACCGTGATGACAGCAGTGTCGCCGGAAGCGGGGAAACATTTCAAGAAACCCCTGAAAAAATTGGGGCGAGAAGAATAAGCCAAGCCACCGGTGATGTCGCCGGTTTGGGAGACGAAGTCGATGTCTAAAGCACCGGTAGTGAGAATTCCGGGAACAGCAGCACCACCCATGACGGGTTGGCTTTGCAAAATGACGGCTGAGCTTCCATCATAAGCGTAAGTGCTATCCCGAAAAACTGTAGTAATGATTCCGACCGGAAAGCCACCCATGACAATTTCCCGATTGAAGCCATCCCAAAATTTGGGTAAATCTCCGGCCTCAGATTTCTCCCACGACTCGAACGATTCCACACCGGTAAGCAACGGGTGATTTTGGGAATAAATTGAAAATGAAACTATTACAGCAATAAAAGTCAAAATTGTTTTCATAGAAAATTGTATTTAAGAATTAATAATGCTGCAAAAGTAGAATGGCCGCTCATCATTAAAAAATAAAAGCTACCGAACTGTCGAAAAATGGGGATGAAGTGTAAAGAGTTGTAAGGGATTGTGAGGGATTGTAAGGGATTGTAAGGGATTGTAAGAGATTGTAAGGGATTGTAAGGGATTGTAAAGGGTTGTAAAGGGTTGTAAGGGATTGTAAAGGGTTGTAAGAGATTGTAAGGGATTGTAAAAGATAGTAAAGGGTTGTAAGGGATTGTGAAGGGATTGTAAGGGATTGTAAAGGGTTGTAAAGGATTGTAAAGGGTTGTAAGGGATTGTAAAGGATTGTAAAGGATTGTAAAGGATTGTAAAGGATTGTAAGGGATTGTAAGGGATTGTAAGGGATTGTAAGGGGTTGTAAAGGATTGT
>JAFGWF010000267.1 GCA_016937295.1 Bacteroidales bacterium | reverse complement strand
GGACATTTTTAGTTTTAGTAGTACACGGATTGAAAAAGAATAATTTAGGAGCACTAAAATTGAACAAAGCTTACTTGATATTGATAATTGGATCGTTTTTCTTAAACCTTTTCGGTATAAATCAAACTTTTCCTCACTATGATATAAATTTGAAGATAGATCCTAATTCTCATGAAATTTGGGTTAAAGGGGAATTGATGATTGAATCTGGTTTTTTAAAGAATGATATCCTTGATTTCTATTTATACAGAGACTTGAAAATTAATGAATTTACTTTAAATGGTATAAATACCACAATAATTGATACCAGTAAATCTGATTTGAGCTTTATTCCTTTAGCACACAAGTTGTCATTTAACCTTGAAGATGATTTGCATAAAAGTAAAGTGCTTAAAATCAAATTTGAATATCAGGGAGAACTTGGAAAGCTACCAAAATTTGAAACAAACAAAATTGATACAATTTGGACTGAATTGGGATTATATTATCCCTGGTTTCCATTCAATCCTAAAGATATATTATTTTATACTTACAACGTGTCAGTTGAATCAGTACCGGGATATAAAATATTCGGAATAGGAAAAATTGAAGAACAGGAAAATCAAACCATAATAACTGGTAATGTTCCTACAAATGATATTGTAATCTGTTTATCAAAAAACATAAAAACCTATACTACAAATTTAGGTAAAAATAAACTCAGGTTTTTTCATCAGAATTTAAACGATACTCTAATCATTGATGTTATGAATCATATTTCCGAAATCGTGTATAATTACAAAGAGTGGTTTGGCAACAAAGATATGGATATTAGCTTTATAAAAGCTCAAAGAGAAAGTGGTGGTGGATACGCCAGAATTGGAGGTATCGTTGTAGGCGGCTTCAATTCTGATGATTATTATTCAAATATTGAAGAATATGCGAGATATTTTGCACATGAGCTAGCACATTTGTGGTGGTTTAAAGCTGAGGCTACTTCTTGGGAAGACTGGTTAAATGAAAGTTTTGCAGAATATAGTTCCATTTCAATCTTACGTGCATTATTTGGCCAAGACACTTATAGTAAGGCTATCATGAACAAAAAGGAAACTCTCAAAGATTCACCTGCAATTTGGAATTTTGATAGAAATAAAGCTTCTTATCAAGACGCTAGAACAGTATTATACGATAAAGGACCTGTATTACTTTCAGAACTTGAGCAGGAAATCGGTAGTAAGGAATATATATATTTCTGTAAAAAGCTTGTTGAACGAAATGTATCAAGCACTACAGAATTACTCGAAACTCTTAGACTCTGTGAAGGTGATAGCGTATCAGTAAGCTTTGAAAATAAACTAAAAACAAGATAGTACGATCTAATGTCAAGAAAACTAAAAACAACCGCCAACATTGGAAAAATGACTTGACCCGAGTGATGTTTTATCTTGTGAGCTTTTTTCCATGACCGTTAGCAGAAATAGCACTTGAGGACTAGTTCAACTTGAGCTTAAAATAGATTAGGAGTTCAGAAGTCATGAAACAAAAGTTATCCATACTATTATCAATAATTTTCCTCATGCCTATTTTTGCCATGTCAGATGGCGACAGTAATGGAATTGGTTCTGATAGTAAAGCAAAACTCCCACAAAAGGATTATCCTTTGCCTATCCAACCAGAGCAGGTTGATTCAAATGGAATAGTGACCGATAGACTGGGTTATAATACCGGAATGACAAAGGATGAACTTCAAAAGTTTAAAGAGGATTACAACAACCTTGATAAAACAATGTTTCCAGGTACACACTCTACAATGCTTTATGACGCAAAAATAGACTTGAACAAATACGAAGAACTAAAAATACTCGGTGTTGATCTTACAAATTCTGGAGGTTTCACCGAATCCAAAGATTATTTAGAAAATTCCCTCTATGGTGAGATCGTTGTTGTAGGTAAGACAATTGAAAAAGAAAAAGTAAATGGAGCAGATACTTTTAGAATTGAAATCTTTGAAGTGTTAAAAGGCGCAGAAATTCTTAAATTCAAACTTGGAAAAGTACCAAAATTCTTTAACTATTTCGACCCATTTAACCAAGAACCTGTTATGGATATGAAGGGATTGTATTTCTTCGGTTTTGCTCAAGATATTAATAAAGATACTCGTTGCTGGGTCCAGCAAATTCCTGCATCGACTCTATTATGCCTTGAAGATAATTCTATAGTATATGAGAAAAATTTCAAGTCATTGAATTATGCTCTATATTTTATAAACAACGCAACTACAAATGAAAAGATGATTAAATCCGAGAAATGGAGAAAAAAAATCCACGATTTATATGAATCAGTTAAAATGAATGAATCTTGGGATGTTGCTATTTCAAGCGTAAGGCAAATATTAGAGATAAACGATGCTGAAAATTTCTATAAGAAAACTTGGAGAAAGAAATAAGCTCAAGTTGAAGGGTTTACATTGACTCAAGTGCTACATCTGCTAACATTGGAAAAATGACTTGACCGTGTTATATTACTTGTGAGCTTTTTTCCATGACCGTTAGCTGACATACCACACACTTAGGAGGAAAAAATGAGTATCAAAGTATTACCCGGTGAAAAGTCAAAATTCGGATCACAGTCGAAATTTGATTTGAAGATTAGCATCAGCAATAGTATTGATATTGTTCAAACTTTAACCGAAAAAGAACTAAAATATTTACTCAAAGACATCTCCACCATTCTTGGCTATCAAGAAATATTAGAAAAATTCAATTGCACATTCGAAGATGCTGAAGATATTACAAAATTCTGGGGAAAAGAGAGAAGGTGCGAAACTTGTGAATTAAAAATGAAACAATGTTTCAAATGCGTAAAAGTTTGCGAAAGTCCTCTTGAGCGTGATTTATTTATTAAGTTGATTGTAGAAGGTTTTCAGCCTGAACTTCAACTTAGAATTAACAAAGATAATACACAAGAAAAATACCCAATACCTGTCAACAAAGAATTGATTCTCACCATACCAGATTTCTATATTGTGAGTGAAAATAAAAAAGTCTGTATTTATACTGATGGTCATACATATCACGAAAGAAATGAATATCAAGCTTCGAGAGATAGAAACATTGATCGCGAATTGCAAGGTATGGGTTATTTGGTTCTTCGTTTTACAGGTAAAGAAGTAAGAGATGACATTAATAAAGTTTTTGAGAGCATCAAAAAAAACTTAGACTAGTGTTTGACTTGTGAAGTGTGTGGTACGAACAGCTAACATTGGAAAAATGACTTGACCCGAGTGATGTTTTATCTAGTAAGCTTTTTTCCATGACCGTTGTGGAAAATAGTAATCAGTTATGGGGGTAAGCCAAATAACCATGAAACAGATCTTAGTTTTGAAAAAGTATATTTAACTTGC
>JAFGWF010000001.1 GCA_016937295.1 Bacteroidales bacterium | reverse complement strand
TGAATACCTTTTCTATCAGCAGCCCAAAAATAGAAATTATATTGCTTCAGATACGCTTTCTTTGCTTGATGATAATAAGAATGGATTGCGTAAACTGCTGATAGATAATGTTTTTAATTCTGAATACTTTCTCTACGATCGCATCGACGGCGATTTATTAGTAGTGAAAAATAGCCGTGGGCATTTTCAAACGGTTGATTTGAACGGTTTTTTTATCCTCAAACTTAAGCCTAATCTTTCTTTAAACCAACAGAAGTCTATTTCCGATTGCTATTATTATCACCGGAAAATCAACGACTTGCACTTAGCAGCACAAAAGGAACTTCAAAAGGCGCCAACTAATTCTTCTTTGAAAAGCAGGGTAGGAGGCTTGTCTGATTTGCTCCAACAATCTGAGAAGATTTACAAGGTAGCAAAACTTGCTGAGCATGATTTTTTGCCTTCACGTTTAGTCGAAAAATCCATGTCGATTGTCAATCCAATGCCAAGTGGTTTAGGTCAGGTAAAGTCGGTAGATGAATTTTTAAATCGATTGATTGAAGAGCAAAAATCGCTCTTAAATAAGGCTGACAAATTGTCAAAACTATAAGACTAAAAACAATAAAACCAGTTATTTAATATCTTTTAATTAAATAATAAGTTGAGCTTAATTTTTATTATTTTAAATCAGTAAATCATGAGAGAATCTAAGAGCTATTTCCAATCTAAAGATGAATGTAATTCTTCATTTTGGGTACGTTCCATCCCATTGAAACCGGATTGGCAGGGCGATGTTTTGGCGACTCTGGTTTATCGTCCAACGGAGAAAGTCGGTGAACCTAAAAAGGCGGTGTTGTATATTCATGGTTTTATCGACTACTTTTTTCAATGGGAAATGGCCGACTTTTATAATACGTTGGGATTTGACTTTTATGCCATTGACCTGCGGAAATATGGTCGCTCCCTTTTAGCTCATCAATTGCCGAACATCATTGATAAGGTCGAAACCTATTACGAAGAGCTCGATTTGGTTTTAGATATCATTCGTGAGCAATCCGATTCGCCTGATATTTTTCTGATGGGACATTCAACAGGCGGGCTGTTGGCTTCGCTTTTTGCGCACGACCGTCCTCATAGTTTCAAAGGCGTTTTGCTCAATTCCCCATTCTTTGAGTTTAACTTGCCTTGGGCTTTGCGTAAAATCGCTATTCCAATCGTAAGTTTGATTGCTCCCGTTTTCCCAACTCTATCGGTGGATGCCCTCCCCGAACTTTATCCCAAAAGCCTACACCATGACCATTTTGGAGAGTGGAAATTCAATACGGATTGGAAACCTATCCAAAACTTTCCCGCTTATTTTATGTGGTTAAAAGCAATTCGCAACGGACACAAACGTGTACATGCCGGACTAAATATCGATTGTCCTGTTTTGGTAATGCACTCCGATAAGTCGTTTAAAAAGCTGCGGTTTAGCCCTGAAGCTATGTCTGCCGATGCCGTTCTGAATGTGGAAGATATTGCGAAATATGGTAGAAAAATTGGCTCTCTGGTGCAAATTTCCGTTATCGAAAACGGTATGCACGATTTGGTTCTCTCTGCTCCTGAAGTGCGAAAAAACGTCTATCAAGTCATGCGCAACTGGCTTAAGCTCATATACGAAATGGACTGATATATTTCAATGTTTTACTTGAAATTTATTCTTTAATATTGTAAAATAATTTATAAGCACCTTTTGTTGGCGTTTTTGTTGAGTTTTTATAGCTAATAATTTAGTAATGAGTATATTATTCAAAGTGAGATTCTTTCGATTTTTAATGGTCTTTTCGATTTTGGCTTTGAATTTTTTTAATAGCTATTCTCAAACAACCAAAATCATAGGTCAAGTTGTAGATGACCTAACCAACGAGCCAATACCCTTTGCAAACGTTTTTTTGAAAAATACAACCGTAGGTGCTACCACAGGATTTGATGGTAAATTTAGCATCGTAACGCAGGTAAAATCGGATAGCCTCATTGTTTCAACCATCGGCTATCATCGCCAAGCCTTCAGAGTAAAGCTGTATTCGTTTCAGGAAATACATGTGCGGTTAAAAACATCGGATGTTATGCTTCAGGAGGTGGTTATTTTACCCGGAGAAAATCCTGCTCATGCTATCTTGCACAAGGTTTGGGCTCGAAAGGACAGCAATAATCTGAAAAAGATGGATTTTTATCAGGTTGAAATCTATAACAAAATACAATTCGACATCAATAATATTACCGATGAATTTAAAGAAAGACGCGTTTTTAAGCCGTTTGAATTTATCTTCGAAAATGTGGATACTTCGGCTCTCAACGGAAAAGTGTATCTGCCTTTGCTTCTTACAGAGTCCATTTCGGATTTTTACTACCAAAATAACCCTGAACTGAAAAAAGAGGTAATCAAAGCATCAAGAATTAGTGGCGTAAATAACGAAAGTATCAGTAAGTTTCTTGGAAATATGTACCAACAGGTTAACATTTATGACGATTTTATCAGTCTTTTTGATAAAAACTTTGTTAGCCCAATTGCTGATTTTGGACTCCGATATTATCGTTATTATCTGATTGATAGTGCTTTTATCGATAATAATTGGTCTTATAAGATTATGTTTAAGCCGCGCAGAAAAAAAGAATTGACCTTCACCGGTGAAATTTGGATTGCCGATACAACTTTTGCTGTCAAAAGGGTGGATATGAAAATTGTTGATAATCTGAATATCAATTATATAAATGCAATGGAAATAAGTCAGGATTTTCAATTACAGGATGATAAATACTGGCTGTTAGAATTGGATAGGTTTCTTGTTGATTTCAATGTGGTTGACAATAATAAAACGCTCACAGGCTTTTATGCACATAAAACCACCTCCTATCAGAACTATATTTTTGAGAAACCACATGAGGCTAAAACGTTGAAGGAGGCAACACAAGTGGATGTACAGGATTTGGCCTTTTACCGCGATGAAAATTATTGGGATTCCGTTCGCCATTTTGAGTTGAATAAGGAGGAGAAGATTATTTACAATATGGTAGATACCATCACTAATTTGCCTGTTTTTCGCACGTATTACGATGTTATCGCCATGATTACCACAGGTTATTATAATACGGATAAATTCGATTTTGGGCCTTATTATCAATCTATATCTTTCAATGCTGTGGAGGGTTTGCGGCTTAGAATTGGTGGCCGCACGAGCAATATATGGAATGAAAAAGTTCGACTTTATGGCCATGTTGCTTATGGGGTTATTGATGAAAAGTTTAAATATGGTGCTGGTTTTATTTGGCTTCATAACAGAAATCCGAGGCGAGGCTTTGGCGCTGAATATAAATTAGATATGGAGCAACTTGGCGAAAGCGTTAATGCTTTGCGTCAGGATAATATTGTGGCAAGTTTGTTTCGCCGCCGTCCGTTTACTAAACTTACAATGGTGGAGCAATATAATGCCTACTACGAACACGAATGGGTGCAGGGGTTTAGTAATAAGTTGAATTTCCGGCGCAGAAATATTTTTCCGCTTCAAGATGAAGTTTTTGTGATTAATGAAAATGGTAATTCCACAAATTTCGACAATCTTGTGAACTCAGAGTTTGAATTCAATTTACGTTTTGCCTACAAGGAAACTTATTTGGTAGATAAGTTTAACCGAACAAATTTAGGCACGAAATATCCGGTTTTTAATATATGGATTGCTTACGGAGTTCCGGAACTTTTTTCTGCTGATTTTGAATATTGGAAGCTGAAAACGTCTGTGCAGCACTGGTTTAATGTCCGTTCGTTCGGTTGGTCGCAATATATTTTGGATGCAGGATTGGTTTTTGGAACCCTGCCTTATGCCATGCTCGAAATTCATCCAGGAAATGAAACCTATTCCTTCGACAAATACGCTTTCAACAAGATGAATTATTACGAATTTATCAGCGACCGTTATGTCAGTTTATTCTATACGCATCATTTTGATGGTTTTTTCCTCAACCGAATTCCTCTGATGCGCGAATTGGAATGGCGCGAAGTTGTCTATTTTAGAGGTGTAATTGGTGATTTGTCGTCTAAAAATCAACAGTTTAGCCAGTTTCCTGTAAATTCGGGTTGGCTCTCTCAACCGTATTACGAAGCCGGCGTTGCTGTTGAGAATATCTTCAAAGTGCTTAGGGTAGATGCCGGATGGCGACTTTCGTATCTCAACAATCCGGATATTTCAAAATTTAGCCTCATGGCCACTTTGTACCTTAGTTTCTGATGAAAATAAAAAACCCTTACAGCGGGGAACTGCAAGGGCTCAAACAAACAAACATAAAAGTAAAAATCAAGATTTCAAGAAGTTATTCACTTCTGATATATTAATGCAGATGTTTCATCTTTTCGGATTCACATTGCATATAGGGGGTTATTTTATCGGATTATTGCCTTCTCAAACATATCTGAACGAACAGAAAATAATGAACATTATCGTTAAACAGTAAAATATATGTTCTTCTATGGCTTATACTGTTATTTGAATAACAGTGCAAAACTATTATTATTTTTAAAACTTCAAAGAAAAATATTGGAATTTAAATTAAATACAATATAACTCAATTAATAGACTGTAAATCAAATGTTTAGAATTTTAATTTTAATTGATATTTTGCAATTTATTTCTTGAAATCAATGCAATTGTATCTTTTTTCTTGGGTTATTTCGTGTGATTAGTGCTTTTTATTTGTGGTTATACAAGCCTAAAAAAACAAAAAAAGGAGACTTCATGTAGAAATCTCCCAAATTTTGAATGTTTTGTTTTAATCCGATTTTCAGCCGACTAATTCACGGTCGCTAAAGAAAAAGTGAATTTCATTAGCAGCATTCTCATCGCTATCACTGCCATGAACTGCGTTTTCGCCGATATTGGTTCCGTAAAGTTTACGGATAGTTCCTTCTGCTGCGTCAGCCGGATTGGTAGCACCAATATAGTTTCTATAAGCTTCGACGGCATTTTCTTTCTCAACCACCATCGCCATAATTGGTCCGGAAGACATAAAAGTGGTCAAATCTTCAAAAAATGGTCGGCCACGGTGAATAGCATAAAACTCTTCTGCTTCGGCTTTGCTTAACTTGGTCATTTTTGCAGCAACGATTTTAAAACCGCCTTCTGCAATTTTGTTCATGATTGCAGCCATAAATCCCTTGCGCATAGCGGTTGGCTTAATCATAGTGTAGGTTCTGTTTCCTGACATAGTTTTGATTTTTACATTGTTATTTGAAGGCGCAAAAATAAACTTTTCGTCTTATGTCGTAGCTTCTTGTTCGTTTAAAAAGGTTTAAAATACCGATTCAACTATTTTAATGATATTGTCCGATTTTCCCATGGTATAAAAATGTAGTACCGGTGCATTTGCCGCAATCAGTTCTTTCGATTGCATTATTGCCCATTCCACTCCAAGTTGTCTAACATCCTGATTGTCTTTGCATTTAACAATTTCTCCTGCAAGCTCTTGGGGTATGTCGATGTGGAATGTTTGCGGCAAAGTGATGAGTTGATTTTTGGTTGCAATAGGTTTTAAGCCCGGAATAATTGGAATATGGATTCCGTTTTTTCTACATAAATCCACAAAATCGAAATATTTGTGATTGTCAAAAAACATCTGGGTAACGATATAATCTGCTCCTGCTTCTACCTTTTGCTTCAAAAAATCCATATCCATTTGCTGGTTTGGCGATTCAGCATGCTTTTCGGGATAGCCTGCCACGCCAATGCAAAAGTTGGTTGCATGGGTGTTTAGTAGCTCATCATCAAGGTAAATGCCTTTGTTTAAGTTACTTACTTGCTTCACTAAGCCCAATGCGTTTTGATGTCCTTCTGGTTCTGGTTTAAATTTCTTTTGCGTGGCAGGTGGGTCGCCTCGTAGCAACATGATGTTATCAATGCCTAAAAAATGAAGGTCGATTAGTGCGTTTTCAGTCTCTTCAATCGAAAAGCCACCGCATATCAAATGGGGTACTACATCTATTCCGGTTTTAAACTGAACTGCTGCCGTTATTCCAACGGTGCCCGGTCGTTTTCTTACGGTCTTCTTCTGAATATTTCCATTCGGCATCTCTCGATATTCCACTTCTTGCTGATGATACGTAACATCAATAAATGCTGGATTATAATGGATTAAATCTTCGATGTTTTGTTGAATATGCTCAAAATGCTCTCCCTTTAACGGAGGTAGTATCTCGAATGAAAACAAGGTTTTATTTGCTTTCCTGATATGTTCTGTTACTTTCATGCTTTCTATTCTTCTGTTTTTAATGAAATATATTTTCTAAGATATTTAATGTCCTTGTTTTTTCGCTCAGCGTAATTTTTCAACTGATCTTTTCCAATGGTTCCTGTGGTGAAATATCGGCTTTTTGGATGTGCAAAATAGTAACCGCTGACGCTTGCTGCCGGATAGATGGCAAAGTTTTCTGTGAGCTTTGTTCCAATTGCGTTTGGTGCGTCTAATAATCTGAATATCAAACCTTTCTCGCTGTGGTCGGGACAAGCCGGATATCCTGCAGCAGGTCTGATTCCGCGATAATCTTCGCGAATAAAGCGTTCTTTGTCAAAAGTTTCATCAGTTGAATAACCCCAAAATTCCGTCCTTACTTTGAAATGTAAATATTCGGCTAATGCCTCGGCTAATCGGTCGGCAAGTAGTTTAACCATAATGGCATTATAATCATCCAAGTCCTTCTCAAACTTTGTGGCAATTTCTTCAGCTCCAATGCCTGAGCTAACCGCAAATAGTCCGATATAATCCTCTACACCGCTTTCAGCGGGAGCAATGAAATCAGATAAACAATAGTTTGTTTCCTTCCCATCCTGTTGGTTTCGTAGAAATTCTAAGCTTACCTTTTTCCCTTCTTCTATTTCAATAACCAAGGTTTCATTTATGGAATTTGCTTTATAAAATGCCAAAACGGCTGCCGGTCTTAACCAACTGTTTTCAATGATTTTATCCAATATTTGTTGCGCATCGACAAAGAGTTTTTTAGCTTCAATGCCTTTTTCTGGATGGTCAAAAATTTCAGGATATCGCCCCGGAATGCGCCAACCGTGAAAGAAAAAACTCCAGTCGATAAATGGTAATAACTCACTGATAGATATGTCTTTAATGGTTTTTTTACCGATGAATTTAGGCTTCACAATGTCGGCTTCGTCGGCAGTCCATTTAAACCTGTTTTTTCGGGCCTCTAAGAACGTCTTCAGTGGTTTGGCTTCTGAAATCCTGATTTGATTTTCTCTCAAAGATTCGTATTTTTTGGATATTTCCTTTACAAAATCCTCCTTTAAACTTTCTGAAAGTAGTTTTGCTGAGGCGTGAACACTAAGTGAGGCATCCTTAACATGTAAAACCGGTGCAGAATATTTTGGAGCAATCTTCACCGCTGTATGAATTTCGCTTGTGGTAGCTCCACCAATCAATAGCGGAATTTGCAACCCTTTTTCCTCTAACTGAGCCGCTACATGGCTCATTTCCTCTAAGGAAGGTGTAATCAGGCCGCTTAGCCCAATGATATCAACGTTTTCATTTATAGCGGTTTGGATGATTTTTTCGGTTGGAACCATTACGCCTAAGTCGATGATTTCAAAGTTGTTGCAGCCTAAAACCACTCCCACGATATTTTTGCCGATGTCATGTACATCTCCTTTTACAGTGGCTAATAAAACTTTACCTGCGGAGCTTTTTGTTCCGGCATTTTCTGATTCGATAAAAGGCATTAAAACCGCAACTGCGCTTTTCATTACTCGCGCCGACTTAACCACTTGCGGCAAAAACATCTTTCCGCTTCCAAACAATGCTCCCACAGCATTCATCCCGCTCATCAAAGGCCCCTCGATAATGGAAAGTGCTGAAGGATAAAGCTTTTGTGCTTCTGCAATGTCGTCAGAAATGTGGTTTGTAAGTCCTTTTACCAAAGCGTGTGAAAGCCGCTGATCTACAGGCCAACTTCGCCATTCTTCTTCTGCTTTTTCTACAGCTTTTGACTTTCGATTTTGGTTTTCAGAAGCAAATGTTATCAATCGGTCGGTGGAATCGGGGCGGCGATTAAGAATCACATCTTCAACTAATTCCAATAGATTTTTTGGAATCTCGTCATAAATCTGAAGCATAGCCGGATTGACAATTCCCATGTCCATTCCCGCTTGGGTTGCGTGATAGAGAAAAGCAGAGTGCATGGCTTCCCTGATTAAATCGTTTCCTCGAAAAGCAAAGGAAAGATTACTGACTCCTCCGCTCACTTTTGCATGAGGAAGGTTAGCTTTTATCCATCGTACGGTTTCGATAAAATCAACTGCATATCGGTTATGCTCTTCGATTCCGGTTCCAACGGTTAGAATGTTCGGATCG
Source organism: Bacteroidales bacterium (assembly GCA_016937295.1). GTDB lineage: Bacteria > Bacteroidota > Bacteroidia > Bacteroidales > UBA1556 > UBA6267. The sequence goes on along the minus strand of JAFGWF010000001.1, from coordinate 13,283 downwards.
AAAATTATGTCTTCCGGCGGAAAATTGATTTTTTGGGTTAATAGGTCATACGCTCTTTTGCAAATAGAGGTTTTTTGCTCAAAATCAGTAGCTTGTCCTTTTTCATCAAAAGCCATAACTACCAATGCCGCTCCATATTTCCGCACCAAAGTTGCTTTTTCGAGAAAATCTTTTTCTCCTTCTTTCAAGCTTAGAGAATTTACAATTGCTTTTCCTTGAAGGCATTTTAGCCCGGTCTCGATAACTTCCCATTTGGAGCTGTCAATCATTACGGGAATTCGCGATATTTCAGGTTCTGACATCAATAAGTGAAGAAATTTTTCCATTTCCACTTTTGCGTCCAACATGGCATCATCCATACAAACATCAATGATTTGGGCGCCTCCTTCAACCTGATGACGTGCGATTTCGAGGGCTTCATCATATTTTTTCTCGGCAATAAGTCGAGCAAATTTTCGTGAACCGCTCACATTAGTTCGTTCTCCAATATTCACAAAATTTATTTCCGGTGAAATTGTCAAAGGTTCAAGTCCACTAAGTTTGGTTATCGATGCTTTTGGTTGTGGTTTTCTTATCTTTGCGTGTTGTGCTTCTTGGGCAATCTTGCGGATATGCTCGGGCGTAGTGCCACAGCAGCCTCCAACGATATTTACAAATTGATGGTCTAAAAAATCGTGGATATGATGCGCCATTTTTTCGGGTGTTTCATCATATTCACCAAATTGATTCGGCAAACCTGCATTAGGATAAGCACTTACTAAAACCGAGGCATTTGCCGCCATTTCAGCAAGATAGGGGCGCATTTCTGCAGCTCCAAGCGCGCAGTTCAATCCTATGCTCAATATTTCGACATGGCTCAGCGATGTCATAAACGCCGACACGGTTTGCCCTGAAAGGGTTCTTCCGCTGGCGTCCGTGATGGTGCCGGAAATCATAACAGGCATTTTTTCTCCTTTTTCTTCCATTAATTTTTCCAAGGCAAAAAGTGCAGCTTTGGCATTCAACGTGTCAAAAATGGTCTCAATGAGAAAAATATCCACACCGCCCTCATAAAGCCCAAGAGCTTGCTCGGTGTAGGCTTCTACCAACGAATCGAACGAAACTGACCTGATGCCCGGATTATTTACATCTGGCGACAAGGATGCGGTTTTGTTGGTCGGCCCCATTGCTCCGGCAACAAATCGTGGCTTAGTTGGATTTTGTTTGGTGAATTTGTCGGCAGCCACCCGGGCAATTTTTGCGGCTTGCAAATTCATCTCGTAACAATATTCTTCCATGCCATAGTCTGCCATCGAAATTTTTTGCGCGTTGAAAGTGTTAGTTTCGATAATGTCGGCTCCCGCCTCAAGATATGCCTCATGAATGCCTTGAATCATTTCAGGTTGTGTCAGACAGAGTAAATCATTATTCCCTTTTAAATCGCAATGCCAGGTTGAAAACCGATTGCCTCTATAATGCTCTTCCTGAGGATTTTGCTCTTGAATCATCGTGCCCATAGCTCCGTCTAATACTAAAATTCTTTCGGCAGCAATCGCTTTTATTCTTTCTAATTTGTTCATCGATAGATAATTATTTGTTTTTTCGTAAAAAATAATAGCTGCACTCTTTTTACCTTTAGTAAAAATTGAACCGTCTTGAAATATTTCTTTAATCCGAAAAAAATCATTAATATTTGTTTAATTTATAATCATCGCTTTCACGATTTAGGTATTGGCACCTTTCCCCGTGCGGGGTGGTTGTCAGAGTTTCACAGAGCCTATTCTCTCCACTCTTCTGTATAAATCAAAAACTCCTGAAGGAATACTTTGAATAACGAAGCAAAAGTAGTCGTTTTTGGAATTGTAAAAGAAAATATTTGTCATACTTTTCGGCTATTAACATTGGTCTGTTAATGATTTTGTTAGCTAAGTCCTTTGAATCTTATGGTTGTCTTTATCTTTGAATGGTGTCTAATTGACAAATTTAAATTTGTTAAGTTGTTGTAAAACATATATTTATATAAATATGGGTAAAATCAAAATTTTTTTAATTGTTATAGCCTTGGTATTGGTTTCAGGTTTAGTTTGGTATGGCTATAGTTTTTATGCCAAATCGACCTCTCAAATAAAACATACCATTGATGCGATTCCCGAAAATGCTGCTTTTATCATTGAATATAAATCCATGAATGATTTGAACATTTTCTTAAAAGCCGATACAGGACTCGTCTCTAATTTTCTTGGTAATCAGCAAATAGAAAAAATAACCTCCCTTATCGATTTGGTTACTAAATCCTCTCATTCAAATCCGGCATTAGTGGCTATCCTTCAAAATTCTCCTGTATTTGTTTCATCACATTTTATGGGTTTAGATAAATTTGATTACTTGTTCAGTATTGGTCAATTCGGTGATTTGAATCTCGTGGATGTGGAATCACATCTCAAAGAATTTGGTTCCGTAAGTAAGCATTCTATTGATGGCAGTGAAGTATTGGTATTAATCGAGAATGCCTCTAATAACAGGTTTTATGTTTCTATAAATCAGGGAGTTTTGTCTGTTTCGCAATCTTCGGTGCTTATGCAAAAAGTACTTTTCATGTTGCAAAACAAAGTGCAGCCTTCCAACGATGCTCTGGTAGCCAAAATGCTTAAATTGGGTGGTCAAACTCAAGCTCACATTTATTTCAATCATCTGTATTTTTACAGATTTGTTTCACAATTTGCCCCCAATTTTAGGGAAGAAGTTAAGAAGATTTCTGCTTTTGCTCAGCTCTCGGAATTTGATGTCGTATCCAAAAATGATTTATTGGTTATGTCAGGATATAGTATTTTTTCCGATTCCAATCAGAGTCTTTGTAAGGTAATAAGTCGGCACAGTGCGGTCGATGTTACTCATTTTAAAGTACTTCCAATTAATACCGTATTTTTGATGTATCAATCCGCCAAAGATTGGTTGCCCTATCATTTGGAAAAAAAGGCTGTGTTTTCAACATCTTCCACATCCGAAAACAGCCTCTTAAAGGAGATTGGTTTTTCTGTTGAGAATCAATTATTTAGTTGGGTAAATGGTGAGGTTAGTTTGTCGGCTTCATCCACTTCTAATGGAGGTGAATTTGATTTTTATTCCATACTCTCTACAACTGATGGAAAAGAGGCAAGTCAGCAATTGAATTTATTGGCTGATAAGGCGGATTTGCATTTTAATACGGTTCCGGATACGACTTCCTATCGCGGTTTTAAAATACGAAATATTGCTGTTCCGCAGTTATTAGAGTCTTTGTTTGGTGATATGTGGAGCGTGTTTCAAAACCATTATTTTGTGGAGATAGATCAGTATATAATTTTTGCTAATTCATCGGAGTCTTTAAAAAGATATATCGACTATTTTTTGTTGGAGCAGTTTTTAACCGAAAATGTTAATTTTAAGAGTTTTAGCAATTATAGAAGTAGTCGAATGAATTTGTTTTTTTATGCCGACATGGCAGCATTCGATGGTATGTTTAGTTCGTTTTTTACCATTGAGGATAGTTTAAAAGCTTCGATTCCTCAAGATGCTTTGAATGTTGGTTTTATTTCGCTTGAAGTTAGTGGCGAAGAAAACGGAGCTTATACTTCTATTGTGGTCGGCTCATCACAAAACAAGGATTTGGATGCCTCCGATAATGTTGGTTGGCAAAAAGCATTAGATGCTAACATTTATTCAAATCCGTATATTATGGTCAATCATCAAACTAACAAGCGTGAGGTGTTGGTCTTTGATAATCAAAATTTCTTATATCGCATTGGTGATAATGGTCATATTCATTGGAAAATTCCTATTCTTGAGCCTCCAATGAGCGCTGTGGTTATGGTAGATTTTTACAAAAACGGTAAGTATCAGTATATTTTTAATACGGCCAATTATATTTATGTTGTTGATTTGAATGGAAATAGGGTCGATAATTATCCTTTCAAATTGCCCTATTCGGCAACAGGAAGTTTGAGTTTGATGGATTACGATAACCGATTAGATTATCGAATTTTGATTCCTTTAGCCGATGGTAAACTCCATAATTTCACTTTAGATGCAAGACCTACTGAGGGCTGGACTTTGCCGGAATTTTCAGAAAATCACTTGACTCCGGTTCGACATTATCGCTTAGGAAACAAAGATTTCTTGCTTTTTGCGGATACTCTTGGTAATGTGGTTTTTGCAAATCGTCGTGGGGAAAGTAGGATGGAAGCGAAGTTGGCTTTTACAAATAATCCAAGCACTGATTTTTATCAAATCAAAGACAATGGCTTGCAAAAATTGATTACTACTGATTTATTGGGTCGTTTAATAAAAATTGACGCGAATGGAAATGTGGAAAAATCTACTTTGGTTGAGAAAGGCACAAAACACTTTTTTCTTGTGAAAGACTTCGACTTTGACGGAGCAAACGACCTTGTTTTTGTAAATGACCAAAAACTTTCGGTTTATTCACTTTCCGGAACATTGATTTTTGACTCTTTATATGCTGATGTAAATATTAAAGCAATCTTTCCTATAAATAAAGTTCTTTCAGATTCGGTTAGTTTATTGTTTCTCAATGAGTCTAATAAATCCATTGGTTTTATTACTCCTAATGGCGTTATTTCTACGTTAACCGACATCCGCACCGACAAAAGTTTTTTGATTGACGAGGCAACAAAAAATGAGAAAATCCGTCTGTTAACTTCTAATAATCATATTTTGAGTAATTATTTAATAAAATAAATTTTTATCTCAAAAATTATCTACTTTTAATGTCCCAAAATTTTATAGTTTTGGGCTCTATTGTTTATAAAATATTTACATAACCCGCAATGTATGAAACGCCTAACGAAATCGTTGATTGTTATCACTTTACTGATATTTTCTTTTGTATTAAATTCATGTTATAAGGATCGTTTTTCGCTTGACGAGCTTGCTGATAGTCAGTATAATCCTGAACTGGCCGCTCCTTTAATTCGAACAACACTGACGATGTCGGATATAACCGAGCAAAGTAGCGAGGAGTGGAAGGAATATCCGGACGGTTTGCTTAGCTTGATTTATCGCCAAACTGCATCCACCGATTTAGCGCTGGAACTAATCGACATTCCCAATCAAACTGCCGACACAAGTTTTAAGGTTTATCTGCCTCCAACTATGATTCCCGGGGATTCTACTTCAAAACTTTTCAACTTTGATGCTTCGGTAACAAGTCAAAATGGTGAAAGATTAGATACCGTTTTCTTTAAAGAAGGTTTTGTTGATTTTGAAATCACTACAAACTTAAATCATAATGCTAAAATTCAGGTAATTATCCCTGAATTAACCATTTATGGAGTCACCTTTTTACAAACAATTGATATTCCATCAGCAGGCGGAGCGACTCATACCGTTAATTTTTCCTTTCCAATCAAACTTTACACGGCAATCTTTGATCATCCTACTGCCAATGAGAATATTATTAAGGAGTATATAAGAATTTTTGTCAATCATGGTGTTGCTGCAAATAACTCCCCTTATGATTTAACAATTACTCAACGACTTAGGGATGTGAGTGTTTATTATGCAAGCGGCTATTTTGGACAGCAAAATTTTGAAATTGCCAAAGAAATTATTGGAATTTCTCTTTTCGATAATCAAACGGTAGAAGAAATATTTATGGAAGACCCAAGGTTGAAGCTCAAGTTCTATAATAGTTTTGGCTTTCCGATTGGAGTTACGATGGAGGAGTTTTATGTTGAAAAGGATGGAGCTTCTTTGAATGTAACATCCACTAATCTACCTACTTTCGATATTGCTGCTGCTGCTCACCCTAATCGGTATGATACAACTGTTTTGATTTTTGATAAGAACAATAGTAATATTATTGACTTGTTTAATTTTCAGCCAAAGAAAGTAGGATTCCGCGAAAAGTTGATTTCAAATCCCAGTGGTGCTAATATTCAAAACTTTGTGCTCGACACCAGCCGGGTTTACGTTGAAGCTGAAGTGGAATTGCCACTATATGGACGGGCTGTCAATTTTACTCTAAGCGACACAACTAAGTTCTCCTTGGATGAGGTTGAAGGTGTTATCTCTGCTGAACTGAGATTCAACATATTAAACTCTTTTCCTGCCGAAGCTAATATCCAAATTTACCTTGCCGATAGCAATGGATTAGTGCTCGATTCTTTGTTGACTGGTCAGGAAGAAGTGCTTACAGCAGCTTCGGTTGGCCCACCACCCGATTACAGAACATCAACTCCGACCAATAAAACCACAGTTGTTGTGCTCAATCAAGGTCGTCTTGCCAGCCTTTGGAAAACGGAAAAGATAATTTATACGGCAACATTTTCTACTGCCGACCAAGGATTGAAGGTTGTAAAAATTTATTCCGACTATTACCTTGATATTAAAATGGCCGCTAAACTAAACTATCAAACTGAAATTTAGAAATAATGAGTCAATTCAAGGATAATATCTTTTTCACTACTTTTTTAATCCTTAAGATGAAATTGTCTCGGGTAGTTACATACAATTATGAAATATAGTAAAACGATTTTCAGATGAAAAAAATCAATAGAATTTTTCTTTTATTTGTAGGGTTGATGATGGTCTTCTTGCCTCAACAATCTAAAGCTCAGTATGATATGACTTTATACCACATGACTCCGGTAATTCAATCTAACTTGAGCAATCCAGCATTCATTCCTGAGTACAGTTATCATTTTGGAGTTCCAGGCTTGTCTTCCGTATATGCCCAAATGGGAACTAGCGGCGTTCGGTTCAATCAGATGTTTACGCGGAGATCTGATGATTCTCTCGTTATTGATTTCGATAATATTTCTAAAAATATTAAGGACAAAAACAATATTACCCTTCGCAGCAGTATTCAGTGGCTAAATGGAGGCATGAAATGGAAAGATTACTATTTTACTTTTTCCGTTTCGGAACATATTGATGCAAATATGTTTTATTCGGATGACCTGATTAATCTTGGCATTAATGGAAATGCTCCTTATGTTGGACAAACTATTTCGGTTGACCCTACATTCTTGAAAGCTACGCACTATCGTGAATACGCCTTTGGTGCCGCTTGGGATTTTGACCAACAATGGAATTTTGGCGCAAGAGCCAAAATGCTCTTTGGAAAATCGAATATTTATACCAAAACCCTCGATGCAAATCTGACTACAGCCGAAAACACCTACTATCTTACCACAGAAACCAATATGTTAATAAATACTTCAGCACCAAAGTCTTGGTTCGATGGTTCGGGGTTTAGTTTGGGCTCCGATTATCTGTTCTATGGCGGTTCGTTTGGACTCGGATTCGATTTGGGAGCTACTTACAAACTGGACGAAACATTTAGCTTCTCTGCTTCTGTTCTTGATTTGGGTTATATGAAATTTGACCGCAACTTTGTAAACTATTCCAATTCCAATAATATCTGGACTTTTGAAGGTATCGATCCCCGCCAATTTGAAGAGTTGACGGATGATCAGATAACCGACCGGATTGAAGAAATTCGAGACAGTTTGATAAATCGTTTCGATATTGCTGAAAGTTGGACAAGTTATACTATTCCTATGACTGCTAAGATTTACTTATCAGCCAGTTATAAGTTGTCGGATATTGAAACCGTTAGTGCAGCTCTACGCTCCGAAATTGTTAACAAAACTTGGCGCCCCACTTTCACTGCATCGTATTATCGTCAGTTGTTGCCCGAACTTGGAGTTATTGGCGCTTATACCGTTACAAATCGTAGCTTCGCTAATTTTGGACTTGGAGCATATTATAATATCAAACCTGTTCAGATTTATATAGTTACAGATAATATAATCGGAGTTTTTGTTCCTGACGCAGTGCGTTATGCCAATATCCATTTTGGGATCAATATTTTCTTGCCTGAGGCAAAAACAGGTCGAACTCTGATAAATTTAGATTAATAGCCTTCGTTTTTTTTATTCAAAGGTAAAAGTGATCCAAGTGATTTGGGAGGTCATCTTTTGAATATTGCTTGTAAAGATGTTGTTTTCTTGATAAAGAATATCCAACATACCAAATGAACTTTGAATTTCAATTCCAAATTTAAACCACTCGAAATAGAAATCAAAGCCAATTCCAGTCGTTAACATAAAATCATTGGGTTTTAGTTTTATGATAATATCGTCATTATTGCTTTTCTTATTCTTTTGTGAAGCAAAATCAATGCTGTATCGAAGTCCTCCAAGCACATAAACGCGCATGTTTTTGCCTTTTCCGGGCAGCCTTTTCGATTTATATTTCATAGTAAGAGGAATGTCGAGCATGGTCGATTCCACATTTTTTATGTACGTTTTGAATGAAGTGTCATTTTCAAAGATTGTATAGCGTAGCATTCTCTCTCCAAAACTTAACGATGGCACAAGCCTCAAATCGAGGTATTCCACAAGTCGTTTGTTGGCAACTATACCTACATTAAGCCCCTGACTTGACACAGGTTCTATGATTAAAACATTTTTATTATATTCGTCAATGTCCACAAATTTTGTTCTAAAATTCATGTCGTTAAACCCTAAAGTGAACCCAAAATGCCATTGCTTCTTGTCGTAATTGGGAAGATTCATAGGAAAGTGCTGCCCGAATAGCTTCAAGTTTAGGCTAATATAAATAATTATGATATTGATTAAAATCTTGTTCAATTCGCTATATTCTTAAATTCATCAATCGCTCACAAAAACGCAAAAGTCTTAATTCTGTTGTATTGAAGTCAATATTTATCCGTTATTTTGTTTTTGTCCCTGATAAATAGTTGCTATGCCTCCAGTTAATTTCTGAAACTTATTTTCCTTAAAACCAACATGCCGCATGATTGAAACAAAATCATTATAAGTAGGAAAATGTGCGACCGATTTAGGTAAATAGGTATAGGCAGAAGCATCGGAAGAAACAATTTTACCAATTAGTGGTAAAATTTTAAAGGAGTAAAAATTGTATAGTTGTTTTAATGGAAAATGCTGTGGCTTAGAGAATTCCAATATCAGCAGTTGACCGCCGGGCTTGATGACTCGTCTAATTTCTTGAAGGCCTTTTTCTAAGTTTTCGAAATTTCTTACCCCGAATGCTACCATTGCTAAATCAAAATGATTATCCGGAAAGTCTAATTCTTCAGCGTCTCCAAGTGATAATTCGATAAGTTCTCCTAAGCCTTTATTCATCACTTTTTCACGGCCTTTTTGCAGCATGGACGCAGAAATGTCGATGCCAATTATCTTTTTGGGCTTAGCTTTCGACATGAGGATGGCTAAATCTGCTGTTCCTGTAGCAATATCGAGTATGGTTGTTGGCTTTGCTTGTTTTACGATTTTCAATACCCGATGCCGCCAGTAATAATCTACTCCAAAGGATAAAACATGATTTAGAAAATCATACCGATGGGCAATGCTGTTAAACATATTTCTTACCTCGTCTTTCTTCGCTATGGTTTTGTCCATTGAGTTTTAGTTGGAGTTTTAAAAATTAGCCTGCTAAATTACTATTATTTGAGTAATCAATAGCCATAATTTATACTTCCTTTCTTGTGTTACTAAGTTTAACATAAAAAGGATTTTTAAGAGAAAATTAGCGGCATAACTTGTAATTTAGCAGGCTCTATTTTAATGTAACTGTTTTGAGTAAACATACTGATTTTATTGATATTATTGGAGCGCGTGTACACAATCTTAAAAATATTAGTGTGCAGATTCCCCGCAATCGTTTAGTGGTAATCACCGGTTTATCAGGTTCAGGAAAGTCATCTTTGGCTTTTGATACGCTTTTTGCCGATGGCCAACGGCGATATGTGGAAAGTTTGAGCTCCTACGCCCGACAATTTTTAGGGCGAATGGCTAAGCCGGAGGTGGATCGAATTGATGGGGTTTCGCCGGCAATTGCTATCGAACAAAAAGTAAACACACGTAATCCCCGCTCAACTGTGGCTACGTCAACCGAAATTTACGATTATCTCAAGTTGTTGTTTAGCCGCGTTGGACACACTTTTTCCCCTGTGTCGGGCAATGAGGTGAAAAGAAATACGGTGCAAGATGTGATTGATTTTATTCTGAGTTTACCCACGGATTCCAAGGTTTTTATTCTCGCTCCTTATGTTTTTGATGAACGTCCTATAAAAGATCAACTGGAGGTTTTGATTCAACAGGGATTTTCAAGATTATTTATAAATGAAACGGTTCTGAAGATTGACGAGTTCGTTAGTGATGGTGCCGATTTGAATGAAGCTTTTTTGTTAATTGATCGTTTGATGGTTAACGAGGAAATTTTTGAGTCGAAATCACGGATTGCTGACAGTGTACAGACGGCCTATTATGAAGGTCATGGCGATTGTTCTGTGGCTTATGAGTATAATTCAACTATTCATATTCAGGCGTTTAGCGATAAATTTGAATTGGATGGGATTCGTTTTGAAGAGCCTACGACTAATTTTTTCAGTTTTAACAATCCGGTGGGTGCTTGTACGCGATGTGAAGGATTTGGAACCGTTATAGGTATCGACCCCGATTTGGTAATTCCCGACAAGTCGAAATCGGTATATGAAGGAGCAATAGCACCTTGGAACGGTGAAAAAATGTCGGAGTGGAAAAATCTCCTCGTGCTTCAATCTCCAAAGTTCAATTTTCCGATACATCGACCTTTCAACCAGTTATCAAATGAGCAAAAAGATTTGCTTTGGACCGGAAATTCGTATTTTCAAGGATTAAATGAGTTTTTTCAAGAAGTAGAAAATCAGTCGTATAAGATTCAATATCGTGTTCTTCTTTCCCGTTATCGGGGGCGAACTGTTTGCCCTGATTGTCGTGGAACTCGTTTACGAAAAGATGCTTCATACGTTAAAGTTGGTGGTAAGTCAATCACCGATATTTTACTCATGTCGGTGGAAGAAGCATTTCTGTTTTTTTCAACAATTTCGCTTTCAGACTTTGACATGGTTATCGCCGAAAAAATTATTAAGGAGATATCTAATCGCTTAAAAGTTTTGCTTGATGTTGGTTTGCCATATCTAAGTCTCAATCGGCGCAGCAATAGTTTGTCGGGCGGGGAATCACAACGAATAAATTTGGCGACATCTCTTGGAAGCAGTTTAGTCGGCTCCATGTATATTCTCGATGAACCAAGCATTGGGCTTCATCCGCGCGATTCCGAAAGGTTGATAAAAGTTTTGAAAGATTTGCGCGACCTTGGCAATACGGTGATTGTTGTTGAGCACGACGAGGATATTATGAAAGCCAGTGACTATATTGTGGATATCGGACCTTTGGCAGGCCGAAATGGTGGAGAGTTGGTTTTTCAAGGTGGTTTTCAAAATTTGTTGAAAGAGTCTAACGGGTTGACAGCTAAATATCTCCGTGGTGATCTCTCTATTCCAAAACCAAAAAATCGCCGCCCGTGGAATTATTCGCTTCATTTGAATGGTGTTATGGAAAATAACTTAAAAAACGTTACCGTTGAAATTCCACTTGGTGTTATGACTATGGTGACCGGCGTAAGTGGAAGCGGAAAAAGTTCCCTGATTCGTAGCGTTTTATACCCTGCACTTGCTCATCACCTTGGTGGAAATGTAGATCAAATTGGCAAACATGATTCTTTGACCGGAGATATTCATCTTTTGAAAGGTGTTGAGTTGATTGACCAGAATCCCATTGGACGCTCATCACGTTCAAATCCGGTCACTTATATTAAAGCCTTTGACGACATTCGCTCCTTATATGCAAGTCAAAAACTAGCAAAGTTACGTGGATATAAGCCAGGCTATTTTAGTTTTAATGTGCCCGGTGGCCGTTGCGAAATGTGCCAGGGTGATGGTGTGGTTAAGGTTGAAATGCAGTTTATGGCCGATATTTATCTTCGTTGTGAGCATTGTAATGGAAAGCGTTTTAAAGACGAAACTCTTGAAGTTACCTATAAGAGCAAACATATTGCCGATATTTTAGAAATGACTGTTGATGAGGCTCTTGATTTTTTTTCCGAACAATCAAACAAAGTTGAGGAGAAAATAAGAGAAAAGATTAAAGTGCTACAAGATGTGGGTTTAGGTTATGTGCAACTTGGTCAGCAGTCGGCTACTTTAAGCGGTGGCGAAGCTCAGCGTATAAAATTAGCCTTTCACCTTACCAAAGGCAGTTCTGCCGAGAAAATGATGTTTATTTTTGATGAACCAACAACCGGATTGCATTATCACGACATCAATAAACTCTATGATTCTTTAGTTCAGCTTATTCGTAACGGACATTCCGTAGTAATAATTGAGCATAATTTGGAATTAATCAAGTGTGCTGACTGGATAATTGATATTGGACCTGAAGGCGGTGATAAAGGAGGAGAGGTGGTTTTTGCAGGTGATCCGGAGAAAATTAGCAGTTGTGATAAATCGCACACCGCAAAATACTTACAAATAAAATTATAAAAGAATAAAAAAAGGAGTTGATTTCTCAACTCCCTTTTTGAAAATGTTTTACTAAAATTAAATTTCTTTCATCATTGGATGATATTGAAATTCGATTGCAGGGTCTTCTTCAAATTTTACATTCGCCCAACCCGGATGATAACCTTCCTTATCTTTATTTTCTTTGATTGCGCGTAAAAGCTCTTTGATGGCTTCTACTTTAGTCTCTTCTTGATCACGAATAGAAGTTACTAAAACTGTTTTTACTTCATAAGTTTTAATATTGGCTTCCAACCATTTATATTGATCCATTGTGATGTCCACTTGTTCTCCGTAAGCATCTTTAAGTTTTTCGTTTACCGGTAAACTGATTAGAGTAATCTTATCTTTCATTGATTTTGATAGGTTTGCAAGGTCAGAAACCGGTGCTTTTCCAACAAAGAAAAACGCGTCAATATCGCCATTGAACAATGCTCTAAAAGCTTTGTCGTAAGGAATCTCAACATCTTCCCACTTCATTTTGGTTTGTTCTTTAATGTATAAGGCAGTAACATTTGTTCCTTGTAGTTTACTTCCAATTCCTACGCGTTTATTTTTAAGGTCATCAAAAGATTTTATTTTGCCTGTTTTTGAAGTAATCAAATGAATTTGTTCAGCTCCGAATGGAAGTAAAATTCTGATGTCGGCCACCTTTTTTAGCTTGCGTTGCAAATCTTTCTCATCCTCCATTAGCAAAACGTCGTATTGCAGGAATGTTAGGTCAACGTCAGCTTTATCGATTTTTAAAAAGTTATAATAGGATCCATCACTTTCTCTAACTTCTAAAAATTCAATAGTATCGCCTGTTGGAACTTGAATCGTTTTGTCTTGGGCAATCTTTGTTTGACTTTGTTCATCAAAAACAGAATCGGTA
>JAFGWF010000044.1 GCA_016937295.1 Bacteroidales bacterium | reverse complement strand
TATTTAGAGCTAAAACGAACTTCTATGCTTTTTGGTTTATTGAGGTGGTCAACATATTACTTATTTTTTTTGAATCATTACGGTTTTATAGTATTGAACACGGATTGCGCGGATTCGACTAATTTTCCCGAATCAGGGTTAATCTATAAAATCCGTGTTATCCGTGTTCCATTTTCGAAAATTGCTAAGTGAAATCATAATCACATAAGTAATCTCCCATAAACCCACATTCCTTTATAGATTATCATATAGTTGAAATATGTGTATTCTGAAACCCCCTCGATTAGTTTAAAAGGAAAAAATAAATCAATATTGGGAATACCCATTATTTATAAATATCCTTACCGAGTTTTGAAATAAAGATTTAATGAATGAAATATCTTGTTAATCAATAATATCCATTTCTTCTATAAGGTGTTGAGCTCCAGCGAATTTGTCGATGATGAATAAGCAATATCGGATGTCAACGGTGATGTTTCTGCATTGGTTTGGGTCGTAATCCAAATCACTCATGGTTCCTTCCCAATTTCGATCAAAATTGAGCCCAATCAAATGTCCTTCAGCGTTTAGCACCGGACTGCCGCTATTTCCTCCGGAGGTGTGATTACTGGCGATAAAACAAGTGTGCATACTTCCGTCAGCATCGGCATAGCGTCCATAATCTTTGCTTATGTACAATTGTTTCAACTTTTCTTCCACCACATAATCATAAATTTCCGGATTTTCTTTTTCGATGATTCCTTCAAGTGTGGTGAAATAATTATAAATAACACCATCTCGGGGCTCATAGTTTTCGACTTTTCCATACGAAACGCGCAAAGTACTGTTTGCGTCAGGGAAAAGATATTGTCCGGCATTAATCTCAATTTGGGCTTGCATGTATTTTCTCATCAAAACATCAATTTGACTCTGGTAATTGAGTAACGGATTCATAATATGATCGAAATAATTTTGATAGTAGGAAAGGGCTAATTGATATACCGGATCTTTTTGTATTGTTTTAAATTTGCCGGAAGAATAATTTTCGATAAAGTTTGCAAGTTTAGCTTCGTCTGCAAAAATGCTTTTACTAAACATCTTGTCAATCCATTCATCAATTTCCTCTTGATTCTTCGATTTAAGTGGAGCAATTGTGGATGGAATTGGAATAGTTGTTTCAGGAAATTTTGTATATGCTGAAATTGTGGCGTTTAGTAAGTTTTTTTCCACATCAATATCGAAATCTTTATAAAAACCTTTTATCGACCCTTTAAGGCTTTTTACTGCTAATTGGAATTTTTCTTGATCTATCTCTTTTTTACCGGAAAATTTCGCAACTGTCTGAAAACTATAAGCAAATCGGATAATGTCTTGATAATAACCGGCTTCAAAAAAATAACTTGCTGCTAACTCGTAAGGGCGCAACTGCTCATACAACGTGTTTAGCTCTTGTATCAAATCTCCATAACCATGGTCTCTAGCCCATAAAGCAAATTCTTTCTCCTCAATTCGTTTGTTTTGAATGGTGTTGAGCCGTTTGATTCCTCTGTTTTCTCCTATCCATTTTTTCCAACCGTTGGCTACTCCGGCATATTTTGCGGAATATTGAATCCTGATTTTGGGATCTTTATCCATTTGTTCTGCCATAATATCCAATTTTTGGCGTCTTAAATCAATTTTAAACGGATTTACCACTTCAACAATCGTTTGGATAGCTGCCGAAGGCAGGTATTCTTGGGTGGTTCCCGGATAACCGAAAACCATCGTGAAGTCCTCCGGTTGGTAACCTTGTAGGCTGATTTTTAGATGTTTCTTTGGTTTATATGGTGTGTTTTCTTTGGAGTAATCCGCAGGATTATTGTCTTTATCGGCATAAATCCGAAAAACAGAAAAGTCGCCGGTATGACGCGGCCACATCCAGTTGTCGGTGTCGCCTCCAAATTTGCCAATATTCGATGGAGGACTACCCACCAAACGCACATCGTAAAACACAATGGATTCCATCAAAATGTACTGATTTCCGTAATAAAAAGCTTTAATCTCAACCAAATGAAATTTCGAGTTATCATCGGTTTGAGTCAACTTTTTTATGTTTTTATCCATTAATTCTTGACGTTCTTTTTCATCCATCTCCGGTTTAATTCCTGCCAAAACTTGCGCTGTTACATCTTCCATGCGCTGCAAAATTGTGGCGGTAAGGCCATCATTGGGGAGCTCTTCTTCTAAAGATTTTGCCCAAAAACCATCCGTCAGATAGTCGTGTTCAATGGTGCTATGCTTTTGAATGCTCCGGTAGCCACAATGGTGGTTAGTCAGCAATAAACCTTTTTCGGAGACCAATTCCGCTGTGCATCCACCTCCAAAATGAACTATCGCATCTTTTAAACTGGCTTGATTCACGCTGTAAATTTCTTCGGCAGTAATTCTCATGCCCATGGCCTGCATGTCGCTTGCGTTGATTTTTTTCAACAGCATGGGTAAATACATGCCTTCCTTTGCGTTGAGCGTTAAACTGATTATGACTGCTACTAAAAGCAGAATTGTTTTTTGGATTTTTAATTGCATAATTCTCTTGTTTGGTTAAAATTTTAATCAAAAAAAACACCTCGCAATAGCAATATTGTGAGGGATAAATATACTAATTCTCAGCTCTATTTTACTGCAATAGACTCAATTTCAATGAGTACGCCAAGTGGTAATCCTTTGACGGCAAATGCTGCCCTTGCAGGTGGATTTTCCGTGTAAACGGAGCCATAAACTTCGTTCATTGCTGCAAAATTGGCCATATCGCTCAAAAGGCATGTGCTCTTAACTACATGCTCAAAACCATAGCCGGCTTCGTGAAGTATCGCTTCGATGTTTTTTAGCACTTGTGCGGTTTGCTCTTTAATGCCTCCTTCAACTACTTTTCCAGTTGCAGGATCCATAGGTATTTGACCGGAAATGTAGAGAGTTCCGTTTGCCTCAACGGCTTGACTGTAAGGACCTATTGCGGCTGGTGCGTTTTTAGTATTTATAATTCGTTTCATAAGAATTTAAATTTAGTTTAAAAAATACTTGTTCTGTTTTGGCTATTTGTTTTATAAAACAAGCTTTTAACGATTGGCTACAAAAGTAAAAAATTTGGCGGATGCGTAGTTATTTTTTGTGGGAATCGAGAATTATAACCATTATTTTATTACTTATCAGAAACTAAATTTATAAGTGTTTGGGCCTTTCATTTTTATATTTAGATAATTTTCACCTTGACTGTTTTGTTAATAGCCAGTTTTTAATGCTTATAATTATTGATATTAACTATTAACTTTCGTTAAATTAACGCTTTGTGACATTTATCACCAAACATACCAAAAATATTTTGTTTAATATTGCACCATTAATTATTAAACAGAATTATGAACGAAAATTTGTTTAAATACAAAACTACCGTAATCCGAAGAGAGCATTTCAACGCGGCTCACCGTCTCGAAAATTCTGCTTGGGATGGAAGCCGCAACCGTGATGTGTTTGGTAAATGCAATAATGTCAACTATCATGGCCATAACTACGAGTTGGAGGTTATGGTAACGGGTTTTGTCGATCCTTTGACTGGTTTTGTAATGGATGCTAAAGTCCTGTCAGACCTTATCAACTCTGAAGTTCTCGACAAATTTGACCATCAAAACTTAAATGTGGATGTGGAAGAATTTCAAGACCTTAACCCCACTGCTGAAAATATTGCTTTTGTGATTTATTCCATTCTTCGTTCAAAAATCAATTCCAATCACGATTTAAAAATTAGACTTTATGAAACACCAAGAAACTATGTTGAATACCCTGCCTAATATTGTAAAAGAATCACCGCTAAATGGATTTTCAGCTTGCGATATCGGCGATAACCATCTGTTTATCAATATGGATACTCCTCTTCGCAAGGATGCCTTCAAGCTTACTGATGAGGAGAAAAAGCAAAAAATTGCTCATCATTTTGCGGAAATTATGGAAGTCCTTGGCCTCGACTTAACGGACGATTCGCTGAAAGGGACTCCGGAGCGTGTTGCTAAAATGTATGTTGATGAGATTTTTTCAGGATTGAATCCGAAGAACAAACCAAAAGTGGCGCTTTTCGACAACAAATATCAGTACAATCAGATGTTGGTCGAAAAGAATATAACTCTCTATTCCAATTGCGAACATCATTTCGTTCCAATTATGGGAGTTGCTCATGTTGCTTATATTTCTTCAGGAAAAGTGATTGGTTTGTCGAAACTCAACCGCATTGTAAAATATTACGCCAAACGTCCGCAAGTTCAAGAAAGGCTTACGAATCAAATTGCCAAAGAATTACAGGAAATCCTTGGAACAGAAGATGTTGCAGTAATCATTGATGCTAAACACCTCTGCGTTTCTTCGCGGGGAATTGAAGACAATGCCTCAAGCACCGTTACTTCCTTCTATGGTGGAAAATTCAACGATTCGGAGAAAATCCGTGAATTGCATTCGTATGTTTATAATAGTTAATTGAAATTCAAAGTATTATAACAATAAAATAGAATATGGCACTTTTAACCTATACCAAAAAACCAGAGTTAACTCAACTTCCTTCAGCCCATGAAATAAGGTTTAAGACAATCAATGGGCAAGAGAAATCCTTAGCTGATTTTAAGGGCAAGAAAATCATGGTTGTCAATGTGGCTTCAAAATGTGGTTTTACTCCGCAATATGAAGGATTGCAGGAATTGCACGAAAAATACAAAGAGAATTTGGTGATTTTGGGCTGTCCATCCAATCAGTTTGCTAATCAGGAACCGGGAACTCATGCCGAAATTCAGGAGTTTTGTAAACTTAATTATGGTGTCGATTTTCTGCTCACAGAAAAATTGGATGTTAAAGGTGAAAATCAACATCCGCTATATAACTGGCTCACTTCCAAAAAGAACAATGGCGTTAAGTCATCCACAGTCAAGTGGAACTTTCAGAAATACTTGCTTGACGAAGAGGGACGTTTTATCGATTTTTTCTATAGCGTAACAAAGCCACTTAACGAAAAAATCACTAAATACCTCAAATAGAATCTATTAAACTGAATATGGCACAATACAACATTAAAGATTTAGAAACCTTGACCGGAATAAAAGCGCATACTATCCGAATTTGGGAAAAGCGTTACGGCATAATCACGCCTGCTCGAACGGATACCAATATTCGCACTTACGACGATGTTGACCTTCGTAGAATATTGAATATTAGTATTTTGAATAGTCATGGAATAAAAATTTCCAAGCTGGCAAATATGAGTGACGAAGAAATTCGGGATAAAGTTTTGTTCGTAAGCCAGAATATGAGCGATTTTCAAACTCAAATTGAGGCTCTTATTTTTGCAATGTTTAGCTTAGATGAGGCTCATTTTCATCATGTTTTCAATAAATCGGTTATGACCAATGGCTTCGAGACAACCTTTGAAGAAATTGTTATGAAAGCATTGGATCGGGTAGGGGTGTTATGGTTAACTGGCACAATAAATCCGGCGCAGGAACATTTTCTTTCCAATTTGGTTAGGCAAAAATTGATTTCAAATATCGACTCTATTTCCGTAGTTTCAAATCCTAATAAAAAGCGTTTTACCTTGTTTTTACCGGAGGGTGAATTGCATGAGATGGGTCTGCTTTACGCTCAGTTTTTATTGAAAAAAAGGGGACACGATGTTATGTACTTTGGTCAGCAAACGCCTCTTGTGTCTGTTTTTGAGTCAGAAAAATTACGAAAATCGGACTTTTTATTGATTTCGATGGTTGCTCCTTTGAATGAAATATCGATTGAAGATTATCTCAAAGAAGTTAAAGTCGCTTTTCCTACCGGAAAAATTTTATTGTTTGGCAAGCAATCCGGAACCATTGTTTTTCCTGAAGCATCAGGATTTCAACACTTTGCAACGATTAAGGAATTTGTAGCTTTCGTCGAAAACATCCGAGATTAGGCTTATATTTTTAGGATTCCTTTTTTATAGGTTTCTAAGGCGCGGTTTCGGGCAAATTTATGATCGACCATTGGTTTTGGATATGAAAATTCTTCCAATTCAGGAATCCATTTCCGTACATATTTTAAATTAGGGTCAAAGCGTTTGGTTTGCTCCTCAGGATTGAAAATTCTGAAATAAGGCGCTGCATCACAGCCTGTTCCTGCGGCCCATTGCCAGTTGCCATTGTTCAAAGCCAAATCGAAATCTAACAAATGTTTGGCAAAAAATGCCTCTCCCCAGCGCCAATCTATCAGCAAATCTTTGGTGAGAAAGGAAGCCACTATCATCCTGACTCTGTTGTGCATATAACCTGTGCTAACTAACTGACGCATACCGGCATC
>JAFGWF010000266.1 GCA_016937295.1 Bacteroidales bacterium | reverse complement strand
AGCGTGGAGTCTTTCAACGAAAGTATAAACTATGAAAATGTGTTCTTTAAATATCAGGACGACTATGTTTTACAGGATGTTAGCCTTGAAATAAAGAAGGGTGAAATGATTGCACTTGTGGGATCGTCCGGTGCCGGAAAGTCAACAATAGCCGACCTTCTTCCGCGGTTTTATGATGTTACGGAAGGATCTATTAAAATTGATGGAAAGGATATCCGTGATTTAAAAATCAGTCATTTACGCCGACTGATGGGCATCGTAACTCAAGAGGCAATTCTTTTTAACGATACAGTGGCCAATAATATCAGCTTCACTTCCGAAAATCGCAGCATGGAAGAAATTATTGCTGCTGCAAAGGCTGCTAATGCGCATGATTTTATCATGGAACTACCTCAACGGTACGACACGGTGATTGGGGATCGTGGGTCGAAACTTTCCGGCGGTCAGCGCCAAAGGCTCACTATTGCCCGTGCTTTGCTTATCAATCCTGCAATCTTAATCTTAGATGAAGCCACCTCGGCATTGGATACCGAAAGCGAAAAATTGGTTCAGGATGCCCTACAAAATTTAATGGTCAATCGAACAAGTTTGGTGATTGCACATCGACTTTCGACAATTAAATCGGCTAATCGAATTATTGTCCTTGAAAAGGGTCGAATTGTAGAGGAAGGTACTCATAATGAGTTGATTGCCAAAAATGGAATATACTACCGTCTAAGCCAGATGCAAAATACGAACCTGAGCTCTTAATGTGATATATTTGTTACAAGAGATTAAAAATCAATAAATTACAGCTTATGTCAGTTTTAATTAACCTTTCGATTTTTCCCACGGATAAAGGAATTAGCGCAAGCCCTTATGTGGCGCGTGTAATAAAAATGTTGGATGAATCCGGTTGGCCTTTTTCTCTAAATTCTATGAGTACCAATATCGAAACTCCTGAAATGTCGGATGCGTTGGCTATTATTCAAAAAGCCTATGATGTTTTGACTGTCGATTGCGAAAGGGTTTATGCCGTGGTAACTTTAGACATTAAAAAAGGGGAGATGGGTCGCATTAAAGCTAAGGTTGAATCGGTTAATTCCAAGCTGTGATGAAGCGACTTGGCAAGCTAATCAAACTCATGGGCCCCGGACTGCTCTACGCCGGAGCAGCAGTGGGCGTTTCGCATTTGGTGCAATCAACACGTGCCGGAGCCGATTTTGGATTTGCTTTGATTTGGGCGATTGTGCTTGCTAATGTGATGAAATATCCTTTCTTTCAGTTTGCTCCTCGTTACACAGCCGCAACCGGTAAAAATTTGATTGAAGGCTATCGGATTTTAGGACGTTGGGCGGTAGTTATGTTTTTGATAATTACCGTTTTAACCATGTTTGCCATAATGGCTGCAATCACTATTGTAACGTCCGGTTTGATTATTCACATTTTTGGGATTTCTCTCAATTCCACCTTAGTCAGTGGTTTGCTTTTGACTTTTACCGCTCTTATGCTGATTCTTGGTCGCTATTCTATCCTCGACCGAATTATTAAATTGGTGATTTTATTGCTTACAATTTCGACAATTGTGGCACTTGTAGCAGCAATGAGTCATGGTTATGCTCCCCAAGAATCTTTTGCCAAAACTTTCGATATTTCTTATTTTCCTCACCTTGCGTTTTTAATTGCACTTTTTGGCTGGATGCCGGCTCCTTTAGATATTTCTGTGTGGCAATCGCTATGGGCAAAAGCCAAGCACGAAGAGCAGGGAGTGAATCTCAATAAAAAGCAGGCGCTTCTCGACTTCAATATTGGCTATATCGGGACTGCTTTATTAGCTATCGGTTTTTTATCCTTAGGCGCCTTTGTGATGTACGGAAATCCTGAAGAAATGAGTAGTAATGGTGCTGAGTTCGCAGGACAACTGATAAATATGTACACCGTAAATCTTGGAGGTTGGTCCTATATTTTTATCGCTACTGCTGCTTTGATGACTATGTTGAGTACTTCCTTTACTTGCCATGACGCTTATGCACGTGTCATGTCCATTACAGTCGGGCAGGTTTTTAGCGAAGACAAAAAGCCGCGAGTTTCTCCAAGAATTCAATATATTTTCTGGTTGGTGGTTCTGTTGCTCGGAACTGTATTTATCTTAGGTTATTTAGCTGAAAACATGAGGCTTATGGTGGATTTTGCGACCGTTTTATCGTTCATTATTGCTCCGGCTTTTGGTATTTTAAACTATAAACTTATCACCCACCAACATGTTCCAAAGGCAGACCAACCAAGCCGATTTCTACGAATTTATGCTATTGTGGGCATAGTTCTGCTTACCGGATTCAGTCTTTATTATATTTACTTTCGTTTGATTACTCTATTATGATGCGTATTGATATTATTACCCTTTTTCCTCAAATGTTCGATGGTCCGTTCAGCCATTCGATAATAAAACGTGCTGTCGAGAAAAATAAGGTTGAAATTCATCTCCATGATTTACGTGATTTTTCAGAGGATAAACATCGCCGCGTTGATGACTATCCTTACAGTGGCGGAGGCGGGATGTTGATGCGCATTGAGCCTATTGCTAAATGTATCGACTTTTTAAAATCACAGCGAATCTACGATGAGATTTTTTATACCAGTCCGGATGGCGAATTATTGGATCAGCCTTCTTTGAATAAATATTCTAATTTGCAGAATATCATTATCTTATGTGGGCACTATAAAGGTGTGGATGAGCGAGTTCGGGAGCATTATATCACAAAAGAATTTTCTATTGGAAACTATGTTTTGAGTGGGGGAGAGTTGGCTGCTGCGGTTTTTACTGATGCTGTGGTGCGACTCATTCCCGGGGTTCTTGGCGATGAAATGTCGGCGCTTTCCGATTCGTTTCAAGATGGTTTGGTGGCTCCTCCTGCTTATACCCGCCCCGCTGAATTTAATGGTTGGCGTGTGCCGGACGTTCTGCTCTCAGGTAATTATAAACTTATTGCCGACTGGCGACTTGAGGAATCCATCAAACGAACTAAAATCCGCCGACCTGATTTGATGGAGTGAGGAGGATTATATGAATGCTTTTTTTAACAAGTAAGCATTTCATAAAAATCAATATTTTTGTAGAATAAATTAAATGAACATGATGGAAAAATATAATGGAACTAAGCTTTTGTTTGAAAGGGAAATAAAAGGGCGTAAAGTTTTAGATGAAAATCCATCAAAAACAGATACAAAGCCTAAATTATTTTATCAACATGAAAATGGGCAACTTTGGCAAGGTGACAGTATTGCTTGGTTGAAATCTTTGGACGATGAGAGCGTTGACTTAATTTTTGCCGACCCGCCATATAACATAAAGAAGGCAGATTGGGATAATTTTGAAACTCAAGAGGCTTATATTAGCTGGTCGATGCAATGGATTAGTGAAGCAGCTCGTGTTCTTAAATCAACAGGTTCACTTTATATTTGTGGTTTTTCGGAGATACTTGCTGATTTGAAACATCCTGCAAATAAGTATTTTAAGTCAAGTAGGTGGTTGATCTGGCATTATAAGAATAAGGCGAATTTGGGTAAGGATTGGGGGCGTAGCCATGAGAGTTTATTATTATTTAGAAAAACAAAGGATTTTGTTTTTAATATTGATTTTGTTCGCATCCCTTATGGTACACATACTTTAAAGTATCCAAGTCACCCTCAAGCAGAAACTAGTCAATATGGTAATGGAAAAAACAGTCAAAATATTTGGGAACCTAATCCATTAGGTGCTAAGCCGAAAGATGTAATCGAAATACCAACCATTAATAATGGAATGTCCGAAAAAACCAATCATCCTACTCAAAAACCAGAAGAGTTAGTTCGAAAAATTATTTTAGCATCTTCAAGGGAAAATGATATTGTTTTGGATCCTTTCTGTGGCTCAGGGACTACTCCTGTGTGCGCTGAACAATTAGAAAGAAAATGGTTAGCATGTGACCTTTCACCCGAGTACCTTGATTGGTCAATCGAAAGAATAGAGAATGTTCCAGATTGGTCAATCGAAAATTGGATCAAATTTGATTTTGAAAATTTACAACGAAGAAACTCCATAAGATGACATTGAAAAAAATATTAAGTAGTGTTACAGATAAAACAAGATTCACAGATTTATCTGATTATATTAGCTTTTGTTCTGATTATTTGGGTTTTATAAATGATAATCTTCAGGCAATTATTGTTTCGCAAAATGAAAATAATTACTGCTTTTATCAGTACAAAAAGGAAGCAAATTATCAAGTCACTCGGCCAATAAATACTGATCTGATGATCAATATTGATGATTTTGATAGAGTGTCTAAAGATTTTTTAATGACACTTAAAAATATTAAAGAGGTCAATAAAAAAAATAAGGAAATAGGATCGGTTATCAATAATTCTACTTACACAATTCAACAGTCTATTGGAGCCGCTCTTGATGCGCTCCCGGTTGGAAAATCAAATACAGCCAGAAAATTAAATGGTGATTTGTTTGAAAACTTCATCCGACTTATCTTAAAGGAAATAGGGCTTAATTGCAGGTCTGGCGTAGTTCAGATTCCTGTAATTGAGAAGGGTGAAGAATTATTTAAAATGAGTTATCAACATGACTTGATAATAGAGGATGGAAATGATTTGAAGATTATTGGCTCTGTAAAAACTTCCAGTAAAGACCGAATGGATAAAATTTTCATCGATAAATTTTTATACAATAAATTGACAAATACAAAGATTCCTCATATTGCCATTTTTTTGAATGATGTACAACGAAAGAATACGAAACATGATGGTAAATTTGGAATTAATGCTACATTTCTTCCGGGACATTTTAAAGGATATACTGTTAAATTAAATCCACTTGATGGGGTTTATTATTGTGATATCCGACCTAATATGAAGTCCGAATCTATTCTTGAAGAACATATTAAAACATTTGATAATCTTTTAATTACTGATATTTGGAAGCTGTTATAAATAGCATAGTTTTTTGAGAAGATATTGTTTCCAAAATAAAGATAATGCTACCTTTGATAAAGTAATTAATATACCTGAATTCTTTTTTTTACAAACCTAAAACACTTTGATTATGAAGATTTTAAAAGTTCTTGGCATTTTGATTTTAGTCATTATTGCATTGGCAGTTGGCGCATTCGCCTATTTTGGTGGCTTTCACAAAGTGGAGTTTAAAACAGTGACTACCGGTGGTGAAGTCTTGGTTTATGAAGATATGCTTGGCGATTATAGCAAGAGTCCGGCAGTGATGGATAAGGTTTATTCGGCGCTACTTGATAACTATAAAATTGAAACCACTAAAGGCATCGGTATTTATTTCGATAATCCTCAAAATAAAGCGGTTGAGGAACTTAGATCTGAAATCGGCTGCATTGTGGAGCCAAAAGATACCGCTTTGCTTAAGTCGATTTCAGATTTCAAAATTAAAGTGCTTCCTGTACAAGAATATCTGGTTGCCGAATTTCCTTACAAAGGTGGTGTTTCCATCATAGTGGGCCTTATGAAAGTGTATCCTGCAATGACTAACTATGTGAAAGAGAATAATCTGCCGGTTGATTCTCCGGTTATGGAAATTTACGATGTGCCTAATAAAACTATTCAATATCGCAGGTTAATTAGTCAATAATTGGAGATTTTGCCCAAGAAACTCTTCTGTACAAACAATACGGATTTATATTAATCGTTCTGATATAAATCCTTGTTTTATGTTTCGATTGCTTCTACTTTTTTTGCTTCCGTTAGCTTTTTCGCAGCAGCGGGTTTCTGATGCGGTATTTTTTGCTCAGTTGGCAGATTCTGCTCTCACATTGACAAAAGATAAAGTGATTTACGACCCTTCTTATTTTCATATTAAGTACCCGGGTGGCGATGTGCCAGCCGATCGAGGTGTTTGTACAGATGTGATTATCAGGGCTTACCGAAAATTAGATATCGATTTGCAAAAAGAAGTGCACGAGGATATGAAAGCTAATTTCGATCTTTATCCTAAAAATTGGGGGTTAAAAAAACCAAACGCATCTATCGATCTTCGCCGTGTGCCTAATCTGATGACTTTTTTCAAGCGAAAGGGTATTGTGCTAAAAGGTTCAACTTCTATTGCTGATTATACTCCCGGCGATGTGGTCTGCTGGAATCTTTACGGAGGTGTAAATCATATTGGAATAGTCTCAAAACTAAAGTCAACCGATGGAAAAAGATATTTAATCATTCATAATATCGGTGCAGGTCAGGTGGTTGAAGACTGCATTTTTTCCTTTAAAATAATTGGTCATTATCGGTATAGAAAGAAATGACTATCCTCCTAAATTTGTGGAATTTCGCCCTTTAAATTTTTATAACACGTTGGTATGTAGATGTGTTTTTAAAATCGATTTTAAAAATATAAGTGCCAGACGGAAACCTACTTAGATCAATTTCTTTGGTTTTTAAATCTTCAGCAATTTCAGTCATTTCCATTAGTTGGTTTCCTCTTATGTCAAGCAGACTGATTCTTTTTGGTACTTGTTTTCCAAACTCGATATTCAACTGATTGTTAGTTGGGTTAGGGTAAATGGAGATTTTTGGTTCAGGATAAATATCCTCATATTTCAGAGGAAAATCAACCGTGAAATTCAATATTACTTTATCGCCAAAATCAGGGTTAAAAGTTTTGATTAAAGCATTATTAAGTTGGCGAATATTGAAGGACCCATTTCCATCGTTATTTGCAAAAAACTTTAATCCATCGCCATCAGAATCCAACAATTCCAATCTGTAACATCCTACTCCCAGATGAAAAGTATCCTTATAAATAGTTTGTGCCGAAAGTCCGGTTTTGTGAAAAATAAGGTCATTATTTTCATTATAGAGTTTATAACTGGTTTCTTGTGGTGCTCCATTTGTAACTAAAAAAATCATAAAGTTTGAGGGAAGCACCTGTGGTATTTTAAACTTTGCATGATAGCTGTCGTTAAAAGAATATTGGTCTTGTTGGCCGTTTGGATTGCTGGCTTTTGCATGAAACGTGTTCTCCGTTGGCGTGATGGCATACCAAAAAGCAGAATCAATCGGAAGGATAACATCTTCATATTCAAGAAAATCAAGATTTCCTGACCATTGATAAGTGGAAGGTGTAGGGTCATCATTGGTCCAATAGGTGATAGTGGCATTTGTCAGTGGACTCGACCCTGTGTTTTTAATTCGTACTGTTGGATTGGTACAAATCATATTAGAACGAGCATATTCGACTTTTTCTGTTGGGGCTAAAATATCGTCAATAGTGGCATCGATTGAAAAATTTGGCAGGCCATAGCTAACAATTTGGTTATTAACGATATAGTTTGATGTGCCAGAGGCGCTGCTGACCGTATAATCAATTTCTGATGTTTGACCGGCTATCACATAAGGTGTTATATCCATCTCCTTTAAATTTGAGGGAGCTCCCGGACACCAACCGGCTCTGTCGTAAATCCACGTACCTCCTTGTGGATAAATTGGATTTTGTCCGCAAGCTTTCCAAACATTCCATGAAAATTCCGAACTGCCTCCATTTATATTTATGTTATGTTGTCGTGGAATAAATTCGCCTTCTTGACCATGGCCCGTAATTACTGACCTAATTTTGTATGATTTGCCGTCAGGATGCATTTTTAAAGTCCTGCTTTCATAAGCTCTGTCGTTCATTATATCCGTATAGCTTCGACTATCAACTTTCCAAAGTTGTTGAATGTCAATAGTATTGCGAGGAGGTGTTCCTACAATAAACAAAAATCTGATGTCCATATCTTCCATCCATTGTCCACCTCGTTCTACGGTCATCCGCTTATTGCCTTTTAAAACGGGTGCAAAATCCGTTAAGTCAAAGGTCCATGTTTTTCCACTCATTCCCAAGTCTAAATTGATTCCATACGGTGTTACAAACGACATGATTTCATATTTCATTGGGTACCGTTTGAAATAGTGAAGTTCAGCAATGTTTATTGTTCCGTTTGCCGACCGATAGATAGAATCAATAACGATTCCGGTAATTGCATCAATATAATATTCATATCCTGCTTGCCAGAGTAAGGTGTCGCTTGCAACTTCCACGATATCCGATTCCATGGTGCCTTGTTTACTGTCGATTTGATACGAAATAACTTGATTTCCAATTTGTTGAATTGTGTCTAATATGGTGTCGTTTGTTACTGTTAGTTGATAGATTCCTTGTAAAACGCCTAAAACAGGTCGAATTTGACTAACCGAAAAGGACTTAAAAAGTTCTTGTCCTTTCAAAATATTCCGGTTGCCAAGACCATTAATTTTTCCATGCCTTCCATGAGGACTGTGGTCGAAAACTATACTGTCGTTTTTTTCGTCCATGGTGTAATACAATTCCAGAAAAGAAAAGGCTGAGTGAGTGGAGTCAATTTTTGAATACCTTCCATTTTTAAGTATTTGTGGTGTCAATGCCGTGCTCCAAATTCTAACTTCGTCGAGCAATCCGGTAATATATCGTCCATGAAAACCTTGGCTTATAACTACGTCAATGCCATTTGTTGTATCAGTGTTTATTGTGAGGTTCGATGAGGTCAGGTTTGTTTCCAACACGCCATCAATATAAAAACTAAGGCTGTTTATGTTAATTCCGTTCATCACCACAGCAATATGATGCCATTGATTATCAGCAATATTGGTGCTGCCATAAACATATCCGCCATTTATTTCAACCCGTAACCCGCCATTAGTGTGAGTTTTAAATATCCATTTCTTTCCCCCATTATTCGATCCCCACGAGATAAAGTCCTTACCAACTACATCGGTTTTTATCCATGCCTCAATAGTTCTTGACTGACTGCCCGGAATCCCTTTATATCCGCTTGCAACAATGTAATTGGATCCGTTGAAAATTAATTGGTTGTCATCAAATGCAGTTAGGCTGGAGTTGAAAGTCAGTTCTGAAGATGCTACTTCTACACTTGGATTTATATTGTCGTTTGAATAACTTATCTCTATCAATATATTCGATAATCCATCCCATACAAATGGTTGGTAAAAATATATTCTGTTTTCCCCATTTACGAAATTATAATTATGAAAATAGACTTCTGTGAATCCGAAGCTTTCTATTAATGAATCAGATAAAGCTGTTAATGAGGTTTGTTTGATGCTGATTTTTAAAAATTTTGTTTCTGAGATGGAGTCGAGAAAATTTAGCTTTATACCATCAATTATTCCTGAAGAAACACCCGAATTTAATAATTCTTGCTGTGTGAAAAGGTATTGAGATTTTACATTTTTCTTTCCATAAGGAAAAAATCCAAAATGGGCGGTATCCGCTAATCCTATTTGATTTATTGTATCCGAAATTATACTATCTAATTGAATGTTTTTGAGAATGTGACGAAAATAATGATTTAATGGTTGATTTAAGAATGCGAATGAAGTTCCGCTAAATTGGGAAATCCAATGGCTTGGGTGAAAAGATAAAACCGAATCTACTCTTGATGAATCAGTTATGTAGGTATTGCAGCTTGCATCCCATTCTCCGCAACCAATATCCGTTTGACCACTCACTGCCGGCGATACGTTTCCGTTTTTACAACGAATGTTATACAGCATAAGAATTTTTTCAAAAGTCAGATTGCTGTCGTTAGGAAAAGCAACCATCGTATCCCTTATCCCCGGCGACCATTGATTAATACCATAGGTTTGATTATAGTTGAAACTTCTGATTTCTATGGTGTCGCCATTGTTTTGAGCTTCTGCGTAATTAAAAATAGATAACAGAAATATAAAGATGATGCTTCTGTAAAAAAAATATGAAAATTTATTCATTGTAATTGGAAATAATGTTTCGTTAATTTATTATTGCGAAAATATGGATTATATTTCTATATTTGAGGTCTATTTTTTAAGACACCTTAAAATTCCCAATTCGTGTCTTGTTTGGGCTTAATATTCACAACTTACACATTAATTCTGCGTTATGAATAGATTTATTACCCCAGCTTTTCTTATATTAAGTGTTTTTCTTTTGAGTAAAAAAGCTAGCACCCAATGCCATATCAACGTAACCCTTCCAACTCAGGATACGACCATTTGTCAAGGCGATTCTGTTTATCTTAAATCAGACGGAACTTGT
>JAFGWF010000265.1 GCA_016937295.1 Bacteroidales bacterium | reverse complement strand
TATTGAGGAACTTTTGTATTGGCAATTACACCTATTTGTATCAACCCCATTGCAGCAGCAATTCCGGCTAATACCTGACCAATGATAGGACCTGCTGTTAGCATTTTAGTAACTGCCTCAGCAACTGAAATTGTAGCATTAAATAGCGACATTTCTTTATCTCGTTTAGCTTTTTTGTTTGCTAGCTCACGTTCTTTTTTCTGAATTTTCATATCAATGGCATCTTTCTGCGCATTGTATGATTCTTGAGAAATAATACCGTCATCCAATTGCTTTTGTAAAATAGATCTCTTTTTATCCTGGGTATCTTTAAATCTATTAAGCTCGTTTTCATCATTTTGATTCGACATATCGGCAATCCCTTGCATTACTGAGGCCATTTGTTGTGCTACAGCAATTGCAAAATCTAATTTTTCTTTAAGTGTCGATTTACTAAAATCTAGTTCCTCTTTATCGAGAGCCTTAATTTTGTCTTTGTATTCCGTTTTACCAATAACACCCAATTTGTAATCCTGTTCAATTAGCTTACGGCGTTGAGCAAATGTTTTATTTAACTTTTCAATTATGTAGTTGAGATCTGCCTCAGGAATATCTTCTTCATCAATAATAATAGGCTCAGCAGCTTTGGCTTTGATTGCCTCCATTTTTTTTAGCCATATTTCAAGCTCTGCAAGGGTGCGCTCTCCTTCTAATTTCCACGCCTTAGAATAGGTACCTTTTATTTTATTAGGCGGGGGATTCGTTATTATTTCGATGGATTTTTCTATTTCTGAATTTACAGCGGCTAAATATTGCTGATAATCCAGTTTTTTTTGTTCAGCCTGTGCTTTGGATACATCGTCAGTTGCATTGGCTACCTCGCGAATACTATTTGCTACTTTATCCTGAATGAACGCCCTCATAGATTCGAGGTTTTGTAAATCGAGAGATTTAATGCTTTTCTTAAAATCTTCTAACGAAACTTTTACCCATTTAAAAGCATCTTGCCCTTTTAGAAATTCTATTTTTTTAATAAAAAGATCAAAGTTATCATTTGTCCAAACTATGCTTTGCTTTAGTTTATCAACGCTTTCTTTTGCCTTGTCTGTATTGTCGCGGAAAATTAAAAGGTAAGAAGCTGCTGTAACAAGTATTCCTGCAAGTAGCTGAAGCGGATTAATTTTAATAGCCCAATTAAAAGCAAGTATTGCTTTTTGAGCAATCCAAGTAGCAGCGGCAAATAATTTTGTTAAAATAATTTCAGCATTAATAGCTACACCATACGCCAAAAGTCCTGTTGTAATTGCTTTTATCTCATCGCCATATTCTTCAAAAATACGGATGCCGCCCATTATGGCCTTCATTAAATAAGTAAAGCCGTTGGTAGAAAATGTAAGAGCAGGGGCTAGTTTGGTGCCTAATTCGATAGCTAATAATTGATAGCGGTTTCTGGCTTGAGTTAGTTTGGTAGCATTGTTATTGGTATTGGTTGCTGCTTGATCGAGTGCTGTATTTGTATCGGTTACGGCTTGAGTTAAGCTTTCGTAAGTATCGATATTGTTTAATAATATGGTACCAACGGTTATACTTCTTTCGCCAAAAACTTCTTGTTTGTAGGCGTCTTTTTCGAGTTGCGTACTGTAAGTTGCAAGCGTTTCGTTTATTTCAATTAAAGCATCGCGCAAATTGAAAATGCCGCTTTGATATCCAACGCCTGCAGCTTTCATTTTCATAAGCGAGCTTCTCAGCATTGTTCCTGCTTCTGCTCCTTTTAATTGTTTTTCGCCTAAGACTTCTAAAACAGCAATAGTTTGTTCTAGCGTCATATTCGAATCGTCGGCTACAGTACCCACATTTCCCAATGATTCGGTTAAATGATTTACTTCGGCACTACCGGCCAAAGATCCTGCAGCAAGAGCATTAATAACTCGTGTAGATTGATCTGCCTTTAAATCGAATTGATTTAAAGAAGCGGCAACAGCATCAATAGCAGGGGCTGTTTCCATTTTTGCAGCAGCGGCCAGAATTAAAGCTTTTTCGGTAACTTGAGCCAGGTCTTCCTTGTTTTTAAGGAGTTCGGGACGAGCACCGCCCATAATGGTATATGCATCAACTATTTCTTTGGCCGATGCTTTAAATCTTATCCCATTTTCGATGATAGCAACGCTGCTTTCTTTTGCTTTTTCGCTTAACCATTCCAGTTCTTCTCCGGCTAATCCGGTAAGCGAACTCAGATAATCTACACGCTCTTCGAATTCGTTTGCTATATCAATAATTTTTCGAAAGCCGAAAACAACACCTGCAAAAGTAGCTGCGAAGGCTGACACCATCATCATATACTTATTAAAACCATTGGCCAGATTACCAAATGTATTTCCACTTGCTTTGGTTTTAAGCGAAAGCTTATCAAGTTCGCCACTAATAAGGCTTAGTTGTTTTTTCTTTAATTCTAGCTGTGTGCGTTCCTCCTGAGTAGCACGACTGCTTTTTTTTATTTCGTTTATTAGTTTGCGCTTGGCTTGTAATAATTCGCCTTGGCTAACGGTGGCTAAATTTTTAACAACGTGGGTAACGTCGGTAATTTGCTTTTTGTATTGTTTCATCTCGCGCTCGGTGGCGGAGATCTTCTTTTTTAGCTCGTCGTAATATTTAGGATCTACAGGCTTACCACTTTTTTTAAGTTCGATCAGTTCTTTGCGAAATGCTTTAGCTTCGGTTTGCAGTTTTTCTAGTTGCTGACCAGCTTGTTTGCCATCGATATCTACAGTAACATTGGCTTTTTCGTTTATACTCATTGCATTGTTCTATTAAGTTTAGAACAATGATAAGAGTTGAAAAAGCGATTTAAAAGGACAGAAAAAAAAGCCCTGACTTTCGTCAGAGCTATGGCGTTAGGCTCTTTGCTTTATTTTTAGCAGCCAACGAAAGCCGTCGGGTGTGTATTTAAACTGAAAGCCGTATTCTTGCAAATGAATAAATAAATCTTCACCTTCAACTTCTTTTAATGTTAACTCCTGGATTTTTTCGGAGATTTCAAGCGTGGAAAGCTGATCGTCTGATTCTGAAAAAGAATTTGCAGGAGAGTAGTAATCGGAAAAGGCGTTTAGAATTTCAGTGTAGTCATTCATGATATTTATTTTTTTATTCAGGTGCTTGTAATAAATTTAATTCTTCGTGCATTAGTTCGAGATTAGAGATTACAGAAATGTATTCTTGTTTTTCTTCTATGGGCGCGACGCGCGTAAGTTTTAAAATTGCAAAAGCGGCATCGCCTAAATAATTTCTGAAATCTTTTAGATAATAGTTTCCTTCTACTTGCAATCCGCCAATAATACTCAAAGCATCTTGGGTTAAAACCACATCGCCCACTCTTATTAAATTATTGTCTGCTTGCTTTTTCATACCACGCCTCCTTCCTGCGCATCAAAATTCAAAGCCAACTGCGCTTTTTGTTCGCGGTAAATATCCAAAGTAAGCGCACGCGCATCAGCAAACTCTTCTTTTAAAGTTTCCAAACGGCTTTTAACTGCACGAAAATCTTCGCGAGCAGCTTCTACTTTTAAAAATGCTTCTTCGGCCAACTTGTTTCTGTAAGCCAAATACTCATCCAATTCGATAAAATGTTCGTAAAGGGCATTGTAACATTCCAGTTGGTATTTTTCAACGGCTTCTCTGGCTTCTTCTTTTACATTTCTGGAATCGATTCGGAATAACCATCCAAAAACAAATTTAAAGGGAATTGTTACCATTTCACGTTGTTTCCCATCGGCTCCAACCATAACGCCCAGCGTTACGGTTGAACTTAAAATAGGATCGCTTTTTAAGCGTTCGATTTGGGATTGATAAGCAACACCTAAAGCATCACAAATAGGTCTAACAGCTACTCTTTTTTCGCCATTTTCGATAATGATAATTGATTGACCGTTTACGGTTGCCACGGCTGTGGACTTTGATTCTTCTTTTTTCATTGCGTGTTCGTTATTAATTTATAAAAAAGCCGCGTGGTACGAACACACAAAAACGGTAGAAACCGAAAATGAAGTTGGGGGACTCTCACCCTTACTCGCGGCTTACTTTTATGAACTTCTGAAATTTTTACTTAATATAAGAGGGCAATTTCTTTACCCGTTTTCATGTATTCGTGAGGCAAATATATAAAATAAATTGAACGAGTGCAAATTTATTTTTATAAATCAAATAAACCTATTGAGTTTGACACCTCAAATACAAATCTTTTATGGCCGTATTCTGCTAATCTATCAATAATGTAAACAGTAAAATCGTCTTTAATTACTTCAGGAATAAAAATAGTTGCAAAATTCCACCATACTCTTTCTTTTGAGTTAGGTAATTCAGGTAAATCATATTCAAGCTGTTTTCTAAAAACTTCTTTATTTTTACTATTTTTAATTATTACTGTAAAATTCTCATTATTTGCACTAGTAATTGAACCCCGTTGAATAAAAAGGCTGAGAACTCCACCTTTAGCATATTCTTCAATTAGTATCAAACGATTTGTGAGTTTATCACTCTCCCACATTTCTTCTTCTGCTTTATTCTTAATTTCTTCTATAAATTGTTTTCGAGATTTATAACCAACATTTGTACTAACTCCCTCATAATTTTCCCCTTCAATTCTATTGATACCATTATCAAAAATAATTTTTGTTTCTCCGATTCGCCAATTGGTATTAGTAAATTTTTCATCTACTTGCCCGTAACAAAATGATGAAATAAAAATAAGTGTAATGAAGATTATTTTTCTCATAATAAATAAGTTTAAGTGTTTATAAAAAATGAAATGTAAAGGTAGGAAAAAAATAAAAGCCTTGACGAAAGTCAAGGCTTTGTTTATTTACCTTTTGCCGCTTAATTTTCTCCGATTTTACCCCATCGGTTTTTCATAGTTTCTACCAGATCATCATCGGCTTTTTTATCTATGATGAAAAAGTAAGTATCAATAGCTTCTGCCAATTTTATAAAATTGTCAAGAGAGGACGAATAAGCGCCACTAAGCATTCGAGAAACATTGCTGCGTTTAAAGCCTGTTTTTTCGGCAATTTGTTCTTGTGTAATTCCTTTTTCTCTTGCTAAAGAGAAAAGGTATTTGCATAGCATTTTACGGGCTTCGCTGTATTTTTCTTCGTTCATATCTGTTCGTTTTTAATTTGTCTTGAGTGTGAAAATTCTTTGTTTTTAAATAGTTCGGCTAATCCTGTAATTTGTTTAAGCCGAAGCAATTCGTCGGCATCCATACCAATGTGCTTTAAAATCCAGGCATCGCCCATTCCCGCTTTGGTAAGTTCGCTTACTATATTACTCATTAAATCAACATCATGGCTACCACGGGCACGATTATGCCTGATTGTCGAAGCAATTCGGTTTGAATTATCTTTTTCAATAACGACCACTGGAAGTAAGCCTTTTTCACGGTCATATATTCTTCTTGAAAAATGTTTCGAATTTGGATTCATCAATGAATATCGGTGAAAACCATCAACAATTTCATAGATATCTTCATCAGGATAATAATAACAAACATCCGGCATAGTGTACCCATCTTCCCAAATTGATAATTCAAGAAGCTTCATTTCTGGTGGAGCTACTGAGTTTGGATTATAACTGTTTGCCCGAATTTTATCAATCGGCACAGCTTGAACATTATAAACTGGTGATTTCATAAGAGTGATTTATATTTTTCCATTATATTTTTTCGTCTGGCCATCTCGTTTTTATTCAGAGTAAACCCCATGTATTTACAAAGGTGGTCATTCTTCATTATGCATATACACATCCGTTTGAATGTTGGTATTTCCTTTGCTTCCGCAATATCTATTTCGTCGATATATTCCATTCGTACCGGAAGTTTTGAAGTTTGATAGTTGGTATCTGATCCAACTTCTATTTCAATTCCCGATTGTTTCAGTTTTTCAATAGTTTCAGAAGATAGAACGCCGCCTTTTAAACGCCAAAACTTCATACTTACCGAAAGTTTATCTAAGTAATTAGCCCTTGGTTCTTCGGGTAAAGTGTTCAATAAAAAGTGCATGTAACTTTCCCAAGAGTGATTAGCCGGAAGTTTAATGGAGTTCCATCCCATTGCCGTGGTACCGCCATATATTCCGGTGAAGTTTACGCCGTTTACCCTTGAAATCAGTTTTCCCCAGGTGTGTGGTTCAATGACCCGATAGAGTTTCAGGCTATCCTGCGCGGCTGAAAGGAATGGACTGGCCACACGCTGTTTTTCCAATGGCACTCCGGCTTTGTAATACAGATCATACAGTCGGTTGTATGTCCAGCCGAATTTACCGTTTGCAGTCCATACATCAGTTGTTAACCAATCATAAATCGGGTAAGCGTTGAACACATTCTGAAACATTTCCTTTGTCCAGTTTATCCCTTTATAATTACGGTAATTGCGATCGCTGTAAATAGCTCTCCAACGGTTGAGTGATTCCTGCGTGCGAATACCAACTAAACAAGCAGTTCGTTTTGCTCCTTTGCGTTGGTGAAGCCATAAACTGAACTTTTCCTGAAATTCGTAATCCCACATATTCGGCTTAAAGAACGAAAAATCTTTTTCAGTATAGCAGTTTTCGGGCATTTTACTCACCCAAATGTCACGCTTCGATGGTTCCCAAGGTCGCCAGTAATTCTCATGCATCGAAGTACAAGTAGTTACTTTGAAAGGAACACAGCAACGATAAACGTCAAGTATATCTGTGTTTTCTGCCAGCGTTTTTTCAACATATTCGGTAGTCATTTGATATTGTGCTTCATAATCCATGTGGAAAACAGCTAATTTGCGATCGGGGCAATATTTCCGAATATAATCTATGCAAAGATTAAGCATTACTCCACTGTCTTTTCCTCCCGAAAAAGAAACGCAAACGTTGTCAAATTCGTCGAAAATAGTTTCCAATCTCTGTTGCAATGTTTCGTAAACGTTCATAATATTTCCTTTAATTCTTTTTTCGTACACGTTTTAAAATAGTTAAGCAAATCACTTTTTTTCAGATTATTGCCTTTCATTAATCCTTCGAGCTTTACATTTCCGTCTAAATAATAATGATAACAAGTGCGTTGCTGTCCGGTTCTAAATATGCGGAACTTGTACTGGTCCACATCGGCAAAGTTCCAGGTCTTGTCAAACTCAATGGTTACGTTTTTGGCTTGCAGGTTCACGCTGCTGCTATCGCTCTGAATACTCAATATGGTTACTCCGGGGAATAGTTTCTGACAAGTTTCGCGGCTGTCAACGAATTTACAGTAAATTACTACATCTTCCGGTCGGTGCGCTTCAATTATTTTTCGGGTTACTGTGAATTTATCTTCGGCACACGAATACAGGTGCTGCATTTTCATAGTCATCTCCAGGAAAATATTGTTATTTAGCATTTGCAACTTTTCATCGTCCAAATACTTTTCCTTCAGGCGTTCATATTCTTCTTTTATTTCCGGTTCAATTTCGTAACTAACATCAAGATGCTGCTGAGTTACGTCCAGTTGTAAATCGGCTTCGTACACGTATGGGCGAATAAGCGAGTACAGGTAATCAACATTGTGATATTTGGTAATGAATTCCTTTGAGAATCGCCTGTTTCCGATTAGTTTGGTTATTTTGGTGTACTCGCAAAACGTGTTCTTATATTCGGCATCGCTCATATTGAGTATACGTTGGCTAAGAAAATCGAACTGCGGTTTTATGTCCAACAGGTTACGACTGACAGGCGTTCCGTTTAATATCAGTTTATTTTCGGTGAGCTGTCCGAGTTCCTGAATGCGTTTGGTACGTTTAGCATCGCCGTTCTTTATTTTCAGACTTTCGTCGCACACCAAAAACGTTTTCCTGACTTCAAGCAAACGATACAATTCTAAATATATGCGGTCAGAGCTGCTCAGGCTCTCAATACCGATAAAGAGAGTTGGTACCTCAAAGCCTCCCCATTTTGCCACTTCGTCCTGAATTCCTGATCCCGCTACTTTCGGATTTACACTTCGAAATGGCGTCAGCCAAACAACTTGCTCTATCTCCTTAACGCTTCGAATCAGCTCAATGGCCGTTCTACTCTTACCGGTACCGGGACGTTTAAACAAAGCTCCCACTTTGAGTGGCGACAGCTTTGTTATAGCTTCCGTTTGGCTATTTAATAAGGTTTGCATCGGCTTGAATTTCTTTTGGTTCTATTCGTTCAGGGACGTGCTTTTCAATTGTCCAGCTTGGCACTGCATTATAATCGCATAAATCTTTATCTGTTTCGTTTGGATTGACGCCGGTTATTTTTTCGAATAAAAAAGAAGTGATTTCAGCAACTCCGTGCATATCATTACCATGTACCGCAAAATTCCTGCATAACGATTTAGGTAGCCAAACTTCGCTATAATTATATTTAACCAAATACGCTTTGGGAGTTTCCGCCACGTATTTGGTAAATTTTATTTTTACAGATTTAATCATTAATCTTTAAAGTTTGGAGTTTGACCAAATTCAAATAAACTTTCTTTACTTTCCATTTCGGCAGCTTGTGCAAAATGTGTATTGTTCAATGCAATAAATCCAGCAGGAGTTTTTGAAGTTGCTCCTTTGTATGTGTGAACTTTTTGGCGTTTGCGATAAGCTAATTTGCCATAGGAGTTAATTGCAACTCTTACTTCGTGCCATCTCATATAGTAGCCTTGAACTTGTTCTTCTGCATCTAATGCAGCTTGAATTTCAATTTTTGGATTTTCAATTTCGTGTCCAAATTCTTCAATAATTTCTGCTATCTGCTCCATTAAAGGAGTTACAATAGCTTCTTCTTGTGAGTTAATCCAAGCATGGTCTTGACTTGGACAATCTATTATACAGCTAACTCCAAATGTTCCGTCTTGCCTTTGGAACACATAGGTTTTAGTTGACATTTTTTTAGTATTGTAACCGCAATCTAAATAGATGCGTTTTACATCACCTTTAACCCATAATTTTCCGTTGATTTTTTCAGCAAGAGTTTCAATGCTGATTGTTTTGATTGTTGTATTCATTTTATTGATGCCGTATTGGAACTGTTGCCGCCAGCTCTATGTTTGAGATACAAATATAGTATCAAAAATGATATAAACCTAGAAAAAAGATAATTTATTATGATTCTAAATTAAATAGAAGTTCCTGTCCACCGCAAAGCATTATCATCCGTATTTTCAATGATAAGAAGAGCTGCACGTTTGGCATATTTTTGTGCTAGGATTTCGCCCAAGCGTATTACCTGAGAAAAGAAAGTTTTAGAATACCATTGTTTTGGGCGGCGTGTTGTAGTTGCAAAGTTACCAACATCGTCGAGAGAAATATTACCACCCACACCCATATCTACAAATTTTCCGTAATAGTTAAATGCAAACTCAACCCGCTTAGGATCGCCGTTGGCATTTATAATTACATGGTTCATAAAGCTATCGAGTAATTGGTAGGAGTAATTGATTTTTAACTTTTCGGTTTTTTCTTCCCAAATATGAATAACAATATCGGCCCAGGCTTGCAGGGTAAGTCCAAAATCTGTTTGTTGTGTATTATCCATTTAGTCTTAAATTGTATCAAGCCAATCGCTGGCAACGTAATTTATACCGGTAGTATCTTTCATTGTAAAGCTTATAAACACACCAAACCAACCGTGAGCAAAAGGGCCTGCTTGATTGTAACTTATGCTTCCGCGTTCTAATCCGCGAAGTGGATTGGATGCTTCCAGACGTTCTTTAAACATTCTTGAAAATACTTTAGCGGCTAAAACCTTGCATTCTTTTACGGCTAAATCTTGCGCGTCGTGGTCGGTTATTTTTGCTTCTTTTAAAAGATAAAAACTATAATACGGCTGGTTTAAAAGATTGTCGGAATTGTTTTCCAAAAAGCGTCCACTTTCGCCGGTAACAATAACCAATTGATATCCTTTAAGCGTGCGCTGATTGGTGAGGAACTCATCTAAATCGGCAATGCCTTTTGCGCGGTTAAAGTGGCGATCCTGATCGGTATGCGCCAGTTCCTTTAGCTGGATGGCTAAATTTAAAAAATAGGCTTCGAAATTGAATGATCCGTTCATCGTTTTTTGAGTTTTGCGTTTAGTTCATCGGCGCGAATTATACGGCGTTCTAAATGATGGAGAATAATATATAAACGCGAAGCTTCTATCTGAATAAACTTTGTAGGGTCATCGTTGCATAAACCTTCCACCACATCGGCCATTCCGTACTTACTTTTTTTAGATGAATTGGCTTTTCCTGAGAATACTTTCGGGAACAATTTTTCTAAATGTAAGCGGCAGCCTTCATAAAAAAGTAGGATGGCAAATTTGATTTCATATTCCAGTAGCTTAATAATCATAGCACGGCTTTCGGTAGTTTCTGAATTAAAAGGAATACGACCATCACCTTGGTCTTTTGGTTCATTGACTTCCGGACGATATAAGGTTGCTACCAATTGATTTAAATCAGCATCTTTTCGTTTATTTAAATAATTGACATAATGCTTTTCCGCTTCAATAAATTCGCCGAAGCTAATATTTGTAAGCGCTTCGGCAGGACCTAAATATTTTAATTTAATGATATTGAAAAAAGGAATGAGATTTTTTGTGAGATTGCTTTTGAAAGTAAAAACTTTTTCTGTTGATAGAAATAGAAAATCGAGCGTATTTACCATATCGGTAAACTGAGCGTGAGTAACCGAATATGTTTTTTGAACCTTGTCAGCTAAAATTACAATGTTAGGATCGCCACCGGTAAGTATTCGCAGTTTGGTAAGATAAAGAAAAAACTCCGCTTTTATTTGCATTTCGCCAGGAGATTGTAAACCTAAGCGAGACAATTCCAAAAGCTCGTTCTTTTTAAGCTGGTTCCAGTTTATTGGAATGTAGCGGGTTATATTTCCAATAGTTATTCTTTTCATTATCCGAATATTGCCAGGTTACTTTCAGGATCGTTTTCAAAATCCTGTGCTACTTTATATTCAACATAAATAGAAGAGTTTTTAAAGGTTGGGTAATCGTCGGGCGCAGCATTAATAAGCGTTTGCACTGTATTGATATACCATTCCCCCTTTTTAATGTAAGCAGGTTTGTTTTCCATAGTTCCTGCAGTAATGTAGGCCAGTCCGGTTTGGAGCGATGGCAAGATGATAGCGTTTTTTTCCGAAACGGTATCTTCTTGAATTTGTGTTTTCAGCTCAGCCAAAAGCTCAGCTGAAATGATGGGCTCTATCTGTAGTTTTTCCACATCGGCCATTTCGTGGCGATAGTTTAAAAATGTGAGTCGAGATTCGTTAATTGGATAGAGCTTATCAAACATCAACGCCGAAGTAATCAGGTAGCGATATTGAAGAGCGTAAGCATCAGAAGTTTTCCAAAGTTCATAATCGGCTTTATTTTCTTCCAGAAAGACGAGCAGCATTTCAATACTGTTATAGGCATTGTCTTTAAAGTTTTGCAAAAGCGCATCTGTCCGCTGTTTGCTTGCCGGAGCAATATTCCCGCTGTTGATAATACCAAATCCATTATTCCCGATCGAGACATTAAACACATCAAAACCTTGAATGAAAGCAAAGAAAGCAAGCGGACGCTGCGCATAATGAAGAAGTGCATCGTAGGCAGGAATGCCGCCAAGATTAGCTTCGTAATAGGCGTTCAATTCATCGTATTGTTCTTTTCCAAGAATCTTAATTATTTCGCGTGTAACTGTATCAACAAAAGGAAGTACAGCAGAATAATCAAAGCCAGAAGTGACAGGAAGATATTGTTGAACTTCTGCAATATTTTTAATTAAAGACATAGCTATTCTGTTTTAGTTT
The DNA here is from genome assembly GCA_016937295.1 of Bacteroidales bacterium. Taxonomy (GTDB): domain Bacteria; phylum Bacteroidota; class Bacteroidia; order Bacteroidales; family UBA1556; genus UBA6267. The sequence continues at coordinate 7,092 of JAFGWF010000265.1, read as the reverse complement.
CTGATCCTGTTTTATTTTTATCGAGGGTTGTAAGCGTAATGTGCGGCACAGTGAAATAAATATCTGCCGGCCATTTATTAATGATTTTTACCAAATAAAGAATACGAATAAGTCTGTCTACCATTGGTTTCATTAAAGCTTGCTTGATAATGAAAAGCTCACGTTTGTCCGATCCTGAAAAGCTGCCACTAGCACCGCCAGGATTAGCGCCAATAATTGAGTGGTGAACGCCAAGCGTGTAGCCAATCATATTAGAAACTTCGGCTGAATCTTTTAAGTATTCGCCTCCTTTGAATTGGTTTTCAACGGCTTTAATTTCAATGCGATATTGCTTATCACCTTGCGGTGATTGCTTGTAAAAGCTGATCATCGATTTACCCGTGTTTGAAATACCGGTAGTGTATTTATTTAGATCGGCATATTCTTTTTTGATGCGAGCGGTTTGTTTGGCTTCATCGTTAATGCCTTCGCGTGTAAAAATATCAGGGAAATAATCATCAGCAATATAGATGATGTATTTGATGGTCATTCCATTTTGAATTAGATATTTTTTGAATTCAGGAATGAAAGTTGCGAAGTCGTACCAACCACTTTCAATAAGCGAATACCAATAAGGTTTTTGATAATAGAAACGTCCGGGAGTTGGAAAGTTTACAGGAACGATATAACGAAATTGTTGTTCGTCTTTTGTTTGGCCTTTTAAATCCTTTTCTCTCCCAATACGACGAAGCAAGTCAAGTATTGGGCGCTTTGAATGAAGCACAGGAGTAGCTTCAACATCTTTTTCTTCAATAGATCCTTCAGCCCATTTAGCAGAATACAAATGATTCTTGATAATTCCATTATCGTCCATTTCTTCCCAACGAGAAAAAGCGGCTTCTTTGGAGTTAATTTCAACCACTTTCCTACTAGCAGGTTTTTCCTGATCAAGAATAATTTCGGGGAAGGTATTGAAAAAGTAATTCATATCTATCAACTGTTCTAGGAAGAAGCCGTTGATATCGTTATGCTCAAAGAATGTATTTATTTCTACATTATCAAAAACAGGAGTAACCTTTTTAACGCCTTTTTCATCAACTGAAATCCTGCAAGGAGTAATTCCTTCGCTAAAACCAACATTGATATTAAAAAGTAAGCCTGTACTCATATCAGGCGATTTGCCAACCTTTTCAATTATTTGCTGTGGGAGATCGTTGTCTTCGCCCCAAGGAACTACTTTGTATTCTTTTGCCCCAGCTTTAATAGCTTTAGGTTCAGCATCAGGATTGGAAAACATTTCCTTGCTACTAGCAAAAACAACAGCTGCTTGCGTATTTTTAAAAAAGGCTGTGCCATTTGGGAATAAGATTGTGTTATTATCTTTTTTCATAGGAATACTTCTTTTCCGTTAAACTCAATAATTTGGATATCGTGAATGGTCCGTATTTCTTCGCTATCAAGAAATTTAATATTGCGGGTTTTCCTTTTATTATTACTTGAAGTACAAACGCAATTGTCTCCCTCAAGTAGTTCGCCTTTTTTAGTAATTGCTTTAAAAGAGAAAGGGATTTCTTTTGCAGCACCTTCAGTAATAGTGTTGATAGCCGAAACGTGGATCATAGGTTTACTATTTACCTACGAAGTAACGCATGGAAGGAATTAATTAAAAGGACACAAAAGATATTGCTGGTGAGTAGGGTCTGCTTTCTTTGCCTCTGTTCGGGCTTCGGTGGCTTTTGGTGCCAATTCTTTGACTTTTGTCATGTCTTTATAAGATTTAGTTAATAATTTAAGGAGCTGCTATCCCTTTTTTATACTCATAAAAATACTAAATATCAATGACTTAACCAAATATTTATGGTAAAAATGCAACAAAAACACCATTTTATTTTAGTTATATATTTAAAAATCAAAAAGAAAACACAGCAACAAAAGGGATAAAATCCCTTTTGTTTGTCTCCAACCCCTGCGCCACCCTGCACAGGTTTGGAAGTTTCCAAATTGAAAAATCGTGTTATATGCCTGAGCCAGTATCCTAATCTGAGCGGGGCAGCTCTCCAATTAAGGCCGCACGTGTGTATGTTGTAGCGTAGCGAAATAAATACTTACGTACCCCTATTACACTTGGCTAATTGTATTTGAGTGAACGAATGAAACAATCGAAGTGGTCGCTGAGGGACGAAGCGTCCTGAGAGTTATGGATATGAGAGAAGGAAAATGTATTTAGCCAAAGTAAACATTACCATAAAGTAATACTCCATTGGTTGATTGAGGAAAGAAGTTTAATCCAACAAACAAAGTATCCCAGGCATCAGTGCCATCGGTTCTGTATTGTAATTGATCTTCATCTGTTTCAGGTTTCTTTTCGCCTGATTTATCTTTCTCGAATCCATTGCGGCCAACCTTAATTCCTGTTTGTTCCATAGCCGGCAATAGAAATTCGTTATTGTGTTTGTTGAACATAGGAAACAAATACTTTGTTCCTGTCAATGCGTCGTTAATGTATTGATGCTTTAAGTCGTGGCGCATTTGCTTGCCAATATGTACAGCGTTCACCATCCAACCGTGTTTCCGTAGTTCATCCTTAACAACATCGGCAAAGGTTTCAGATGATACAGCATAAGCTCCTTGCAATGCTTCATCTGTATAATAGTAAACTACTGACTTAATGGGATGCGCTTTGTAGTATTCGCACCAATCCCGAACAACTTCACGTAACTTCCGCTGATTCTTAACATACTGACTCTTGAGCGTGCGCATCTCATTAGTCTTGTAGTTTGGCTGACCTGTTACAACCCAATTTATATTGGCATTGTAATCCAAAGCAATATAGAGTTGATCTTTAGGATCTACATCGCTATCTTGTAAATAAGAATAACTTTTAAACTTATCTATGTCAAGCGATCCATCTCGGGTTCGTAAGTTGTTTAGATGATGATTGTCAAAAGCTGTGTAGTAATGCACATTCTCATCCAGATTAGTATAAAAGCCATTGGCTAACTTAGTTATCCGCTCATTCATTATAGAAGTACGAAAAACAAGCGGTGTAAGCTCACGGTTCATCTTCCGGATATATCCTTCACCAAGTAGCTCTAAGTTATCAATAGAGTCATATTCCTTGTATAAATGAGCGTTTTTTCGGTAGGTCCTAAGAAGGAATTGCTGTTGTATTAATTGGCGCTCAGGAATAGGATTAAGCGATTTCAGCCTGATAATTTCGGCAATAGTTCCTTCAATGGTTTCAATTAGTTCCGGATCCATCAACTTTTTACGGTTCAATATCCATTCGCCTATTTTGCCTTGAGGCATATCACTTACTATTGTAATTCCTTTGTGCCAGGGAACGTGATTAAAATGACCAATCATTCCTGATACAGCAGGAAAAACCTCATTGAACATCTTATCCGGATTGGTAATTGAACGCGCTTCATCAATCATTAGATCATCAAGCGTTAGCGAGTTAGCAGAGAATTTTACATCTGCTGAAAGGAGATGTTGAATTCTGCCATTATACCAATGTATTACGTGATCCCACGATTGAGGCTCAATATAAGGTTTTGCGAATTGAGCCGAAGCAGGCGCTTTTCTACCAATGTAAAAATGTTTTTCATTTTTATAGCCCCAACGTGATAATGCGTGAACAGCTGCAGGAACTGTTCTACTTAATGCCTGTTGAAATGTAGCTGCATAAATAGCGCCTGCGGATCTAGGCATTGATTGAGCATTACGTAACATTCTAGGAGCAATAACACCGTCTGACTTTCCAAATCGACGAGAAGCGATTATTGTTTCGCTGTTTACGCCCATATGAAGCAAGTATTGTTGACCCGGATTAAAATATACTTTTTTAGTCATTGCCTGTTACATCTATAAACTCTACATCTTCGATATTGGTTTGCTTATATTTCTTTCTCATAGCGGCTTGCTTCTCTCGTAAGTTTGGAATTGGTTTAATACCAAGTACAGATACATCGGAGGTAGGCTCAAAGTTTTGAGGGACAATATCGCCGTATGGAAGTTTTTCAGCTTCTTCTTTATCCAGTTGCATATACTTTCCAAGCTTATCAATTACGGCAGCCATAGCAATAGGATTGTGCTTATCTTTTGCTAATTGATAGGTTTCGTCAATCATATACGAAAGCTTAAAACGTTGCCAGGCTTTTTCTGCATTACGAACATTACCAAGTAATATTTTAACGTTGGGAAGGTCTCGATAAGCTTGTGTGCGCGACAAGCCAACTTCGCTGATCATGTATTGAATGATCTTTTTATCCGAAAGTGTGGGTTTGTCGAGCCAAAAAGTAAATATTTGACGATAGCGATCCCTTATTTCAATTTCGTGAGGCAATAACTGAATTTCGTGCTGAGGAATATCATCATCAAATAAATAGAGCTGTATTTTTTCAAAAGTATTAAGTTTCATTTGCGCTAATTTGTTGATCGGTTAAGTAAGTATTTGCTATTATTTCAGCATTCGGACTACCAAGCTCAGCCATTTTAAGCACGGGCTTTCTCAGTTTAATTTTGCGCTCTAAAACTGCTTTTGTATATGTTAAATAAAGAGGGTTCTTTTGGAATTGATATTCATCTTTCATTGCCAAAACATCCTTATCCATCAGCACGGCTATTTCTTCAATAGTCAGAAGCAAATCAGCGTATTCGCTAACTTTTTTCAATTCTTCGGGCTTTAGTTCCATATATTCCCTTCATTAAAAACCTCGGTCAAAGCAGTATGATATTCCAGGTATGTTTTGGCTTGCGTGAAAATTACGCCTGCCTCATAGCGTGGATTTGGTGTCATATTTCCCGATCCTACAACCGTAATATTCCAATCAGCATTTTCTATCAGGATAATTTTGCTGTGGTTGTTCGATATTTTAAAAGATGCACCAATGTTCTCGGCAAAGTTTAAAAGCTCAGGGCGATGCTTTTTTGCAGTATAATCAATCAATATTTTTAGCGAAAGCATATGGTTGTTTTCGTGTGCCTGGTAAAAAGCTCTAACAGATGCCTCACCAATGCTAAACGTGGATAAAAACACGTGTGCAGGTCCTGTAATTGATAAAAGATAAATCAGCAACTCGTGAGCCGACCAGCGGCCTATAGAAAACCAAGGCTTTATCATTCCGGGCTTAATATCCCCAATGTCTCGGGTTAAGTCCTTTTTGCTGAAATAGATTAAATCTTCTATCATTTTCGTATTACTCTTTTATAGGGTGCATTTAGGGCAATCAAGCGTTCTTTACGCTTTTCAATTTCAGTGAGCTTTACCGCTTTTTTTTCTTTTAGTTTCTCTGTAGTTTCAGGCATCGCATTTACTATTTTTTCAAACCTGCCAATGTAATTGGTCAGGACTTGGATTTCGTTTGCAGTTTCAAGGGCTTCTCTGGCCGCTTTTTCTATTTCGGTTTCTTCAATTGCGGGTTCGTGTAACCACGTATCTATAATTTCAAAACCTTTTATTTTTATCGATTCTAAATAAAGTAAGTCTTTTACTAGTGCTTTCCGATCGGACTGTTTTTTTGACAGCTTCAATTTAGCGTGAAGCGATTTCATTTGCGCATCGAGCTTCGAAACATCCTGAAGGGCATAGCGTTTATCGTTGAAAAACATTTCATCGTTGTAAAAGATTGCCTTTTCTTGGAAGGTTAACTCAGGATAACTAAGCGTAAGCAGCTTATTTATAAAGCGCTTGTTATTACGTAATTTATCAAAGTCAGTAATCTGGCCACCATCAGGGAATTTAGGTGCTGACTGTGCCGGCAAGGTGTCGAGTGCAGAGTGCAGAGTGGGGGAATTTACAGATTTTATTTCTTTCTCGAGTATTTGCTTTCTCTTTAAATAAGGAAATCCATTTTCAAAAAGCTCCTCTGCTTCGGCCAAGGTTATTGCGGTTAAATCGATTGGACCATATTTAGGAAACGTATATGATCCTGGTCTAATTGTTACCAAGTCAAATTTTTTGGAAACTTCGGGTTTTAGTGTTTTCATTTTTCGAAAGTAAAACGGAAACTTCCAAAGCAAAAGGACATTAAAAAAGCCTGCTATTAACAGGCTTTTCAAAAATGGAAAACTAATTATGAGAAAAATGGAAAAGTGGCTATTTCTTAGCTGCTTTTGCAGCGGCTTCTTTTGCAGCGATTTTAGCAGCAGCTTTTTCAGCAGCTGCAGCTTCTTTGGCCGCAGCCAATTCAGCAAGCTCTTCTTCCGAAGGCTCTGCTTTTTCAACCTTTTTTAATTCCAAATACTGAAATCCGTTTGCCACCAAAGCATCCGCTTTTTTAAGATCAATCAACCTCAGGTCGATTTCTCCAAACTTAGCAAATTTATATTTGCCGGCCCGAATGGTTTTAAGCTTATATTTTTCTGCTACCTCGGGTTTTAAATCTCTTTTGATTTCTTCAGCCATTTTGTATGGTTTTTTTTATGAATAAATAAAAAGAATCCTGTCAAGTTATAAGACAGGATTCTTTAATAAACTATATTGCCGGAGTCAATGGAATTGGTCCGTCATAAATTGGGGCAGGTGTATACCCGTATGAGAATATCTCCAATGAAATACCTTTACGATCTGCAATAGCTTTTCCGGTTGTGGCGCTTGCTTTTACACGAGCAGGGAAGGCTTCTGAACCTATGGTGCGCATTTGACCGTTGGCTTCCGAGAACACAAAAATCATATTCGAGTTGTTTACGGCTTTCATAAATGAGAGCGCTTCGGCTTTAGATCCGGGATAAAAACAATTAGCAATATGTTTGAAGCTTTGTCCATCGAGTTCGCCTTGTGGTTCGTCAATTATTTCCCCTGTTTCTAAAGTCAAGTAGAGCTTCAAAAACATTTTACCCACATCAAAAGTAAAGCCATTAACTGAGGAATCAAGAGTGACTTCTTCAGCTGCTGTGGCAGGATTTTCGTATAATGTAGGAATATTAACGAAGTGAGAAACGGGAGCGTAAAATGCATTTACTTGTAGCCCACCCATATTTTCTTCTCCGTCGTCGTGCGATAAATCAGCCCAATTAAAAAAGGCTACGCCCTTTATGGCAAAGGATGAAAAAGAAAGAAGTACATAAATAAATGCAACTGCTATAAAAGTAGTAAGCATTGGTAATCCG
>JAFGWF010000043.1 GCA_016937295.1 Bacteroidales bacterium | reverse complement strand
GCGTTTGCAACGCGTGATAAATCAAACTTCTTTATGTTTTGATATTTCTGTTATAACAAGGCACGCGTTACAAACGCGCGCTATCGGAGTCGATCAGTGCTTATTTACTGATTGCTTTTAAAATTCGATCTTCGTTTATTACAATATCGCGGAATAAAACATGAGGGAATACCTGATATTTAGAATTTTTAAATGCTTCATAGATTTTCAATAAGGATGCAGCTGTTATTAATGATATATTCATTTCAGTATCCATTTCGCAATCGGTTACAAAATCATCACTAAACTCCGGTGCAATTAACAGTATTTTTAAAATTCTAAAATCATTTTTTAATGCTAAATTTTGATAGGATTTAAGTTGACGGGAAACAGCACTAAATTTATTATAAGAATGCTCCTTGCTTGTTTTACACTCAACAATAATTACTTCGTTGTTTCCCATATTAAAAAGGATGTCAATCATATCCTTTTTAGTGTTTAGTTGTTTCTTTAATTTTTCATCGACATTAAATCCCAATCTTAAAAATAGAATTTTAGTCAATTCTTCAAATTTCAATTCCAATTCACTCTCTTTTATAGATATACCATTCTCTTTTAAATCGTTGAGATTTCGATAAGCAACATTTTCATAATTCTCAAGGTATAAGTTTTCGACATCTTTATAATGCTCTAGAATGTTTAAGATATCATCTCCTCTTTGTTTTATCCCATTGTCCTTTATGAATTTAGTTAGATCAGCTTTAACTATTAAATCTAAAATATCTCTGGGTTTAATATTGTAATCGAGTAGGAAATCGGCTTTTAAAACAAATTCTTCCTGTAACTCAAACTGGTCCTTTAACTGCTTGTTTAAGTTTGGTATTGATAGATTAAGCTCAGCTAGCATTTTTTCAAACCCGTCTAATGAAATCCCCACTTTCTCGTCTTTTTCTACACTTTTAAAATATTCGATTAGACTTTTTATTTTATCCTCAAGAGTACTTCCTTTTAAGTTTTTAATGTTTAAGCTATTTTCGCAAAGTTCATTAAGAATCTTTTTCTTTTCATTAAGCGTGGTTCCCTCTTTGTAAATTTCTGTAGAAAGAAATGTAGTAAACGAAACACCTTCTTTTATTATCTCTTCAATTTTTTGATCAAAAGGAAGTTTTCTGTCAATATTGTGTCTTTTTGAAATTTGATTTATTATGGGTTCTCGTAATAAATTTAAAGTTCTTCTATAAAACTTATCGGCAACTTCTTTCTTTCTAAGCTTTCTTAGCAGTCTTACCATTTCATCAGCAATATAAATCGTATTGTCTTTTTTTGAGAAAAAAATTACCCCAATGTTTTTTAGGCTGTTGATTACTTCAAGGATGGGGACATTTTTAATTGGGAGAATGGAATAATTAATCAGTTTTATTTCTTCTTGCGAAAGTTCGAGCTGTTTAGAAAGTGTTAAGATTATGGATAACTCGTCGGATGTAATTTTAGCTTCGCGATTATGGTCTAAATCATTATTGAAAGCAGTTGACAAACATGATTTGTAAATTTTATAATCTCGCTTTCTCGCTTCATCTAAATCTGATTTTCCATTTTCAAATTCCAGATTTAACGTTTTTATTCGTGCTTTTAAATTCTTGATTTCCCTTTCGTATAGTCGAGAGAACCAATCCTGTTTCATGATGCAATTTCCATCGCGAATGATAATGTCAATTAAAATGTCTAATTGGGATGATGTTTCCTGAAATTCACTATTTATGTGCTTTAAAAAATCGTCAGAAATAAGCGCAAATATATTTGATATATTTTGACTATCAACAGATTTAAGCCCTTTGTCAGTCGAGCTCAAAATTCTTTCTATCTCTTTGCTGTTTTTTGGTGATTTAGAAATGATATTATCAATAATTTTAATGAAGGAGTTTTTTTCAATCGAACCAAGTTTGTCTAAGATCTTTTCTAATTTCATGAGGTTGAATTTTAAGTAGTGCGTTTATATAATCCAAAGGTAATTATTTAAGAACACAATAAAAATAAGAAATGATTAAATGATATGGTTTTGAATACCATAACCTTTTTGGAAATAAAGGAAAAATATCTGCCAACTATCTAATGGAGCTAAACTTTATTTTTAAAGCACTTTTTAGCAAAAAAAAGGTACAAATTTATATTTCAAAATTTGCACCCTTTCGTATAAGGCAAATTTTTTCCTTTGTTATAAAACAGCGGAAATGGCTTTGCTCAATGATGTTGTAGGTCTTCCAATCAGTTTTGAAAGTTGATGACCGGCATCAAATAAATCTCCTTTTTCTGTGGAAATATGGGTTCCGGCATAGAATTGGGCAGCAGCTTCGGGCAAGCCTGCTTTTACAAGGGCTTGTGTAAATTCTTTTTCGGGTAAATTTACATAGGGAATATTTTTTCCGGTCTGGCGCGAAATTTCTGCAGCAAAATCACTCATAGTAAAAGCTTCATCTCCGGCAAACTCGTAAACTTTTCCCTCGTGTCCTTCGGTTGTTAGAACGGCTACGGCGCCTTCGGCATAGTCTTCGCGGGTTGCAGCCGAAGCTTTTCCGTTACCTGAACAACCATACAAAGTCCCCAAAGCAATAACATTAGCCAGCGATGCGGTATAATTTTCGGTGTACCAGCCGTGGCGCAACAGTACAAACGGAATTCCCGATTCTTTTATAAGTGCTTCTGTAGCGACATGTTCACCTGCCAGGCTCAACGATGAGGTATCGGCTCTGAGCAAGCTGGTATAAGCAATTAACTTTACTCCGGCATTCTGTGCAGCTTCAATTGAATTTGTATGTTGTACAATGCGCTTTCCAACTTCGCTTCCGGAAATCAACAACAATTTATCAATCCCAGCCAAAGCTGCAGTTAATGCTTCCGGCTTATCATAGTCAAATGCGCGTATTTCAACACCTAAATCCGTTGCTTTCTGCGGAGAACGAACCAATGCAACAATGTTATTTGCGGATGTTTTTTCCTTCAGTTTTTTTATTACCAGGCGACCAAGATGTCCAGTCGCCCCTGTGACTCCAATTTTCATCTTTATATAATTTTAGTTAATAACCAATCACGAATTGCTATTACAAAGTAGATTACTTTCTTTTTTGTAAGTTAAAGATAAATAGCAGGTAATTAATAATCAATAGCTTACGGAGATGCAAGATCATACTTTAAAGATAGTAAAGTTATAACTCAACCAGCTGTGAATGCAAAAAATTATAGAAAATATAACAATTTAGAGCATTGTCCGATACGAAATGGAACTGCCCGAATTGGTTATCTGGGTTAAAAACAAGATGGATGATATCCGGAGTTCAAGGCAGAACTTCGTAAACGGTCTGTTTAAATGCTCAATTTCAAGAGATAATCTTTAACCTCTTCTGGCAAGCGAACCAATCTTTGAGTTGTATTCTCAACACAAGCTAATCGTGTTTTGCCCTCTGCATATAACTGTCCGGAAGGGTTGACAAACGCATATTTTATTTCGAAGGAGGCTCCTTGTATATTTTCGATTGTGATCTTGATCGATAACTTGTCAAGCAATGTAATTGGTTTTTTATACTTGCATGTTGCATCCGTTACTACAAAATACATTCCTTCTTCATTGCATTTTAGAAATTGCTCAAGCAATAAATGGGTACGTGCTTCTTCCATGTAGGTGAAATACACCGAATTATTTACGTGATTATTTGCATCGATGTCGAAGTAACGAATCGTAATATCATAGCTAAGCGTAAAATTTTCCATTATCAATTTCTATTTTATTGTAGGCATCAGAAATTAATCATTATTCTGATGTTGGAACCTAACAGTCTATCCTAAATGTTTAAATGCTATCTCAAAGATAGAAAATTTAAAATGAAAGGAAGTTTGTTTATGTATTTAGAATGTGCGCGATCGGGGTGTGATATTTGATGCTGCTCCGGCATGTATTTTTATCACTTCTTACTTATTCAAAGTTGTTTGCGTGTTGTTATATGATGGGTATTTTTTGCCATCAGACCTTAAGCAAGCCACGGAAACCCCTTTGAGCATAATAGGATTCGGCTCCGTTGTGATAAACGAATACTCTTCCGTAACGCCAATCAGCAAAGATGGCGCCGCCAAGTTTTCTGATTTCAGTTGGGGTTGCAATCCAACTGGAAGTTTTTGTATCAAAGCTTCCAATTTGCTGCAGTTTGCGATATTGCTCTTCGCTTAACAGCTCAATCCCCATTTCGAAAGCCATCCCAACGGCACTGTTTTTTGGTTTGTGTTCTTTTCTTGAATCGAGCGCTTCCTGGTCGTAACAAACGCTTCGGCGACCTTTGGGACTTTCCTCAGAACAATCGTAAAAAATGTATTCGTCTGTTTTTTTATCGTAAGCTACCAAATCGGGTTCCCCGCCTGTTTCTTCCATTTGATAAAGCGATCCTGATTTTTGAGGATTTGCTTTTAGTTTGGCTTCCACTTTTGTCCAGTCAATATCTTTATGACGGTTCATGTTTTTCTCAAAACGGACCTTTAGCGTATTGAGGAATTCTTCTTGTTGTTTTGGAAGCAATTCTGTATTCTTTGTCATAATTTATGTTTTTTGATGCTACAAAGTCGGGCATTTGTTTGTGTTTGCTGTTTGAGTGGTCTGATAATATTGTTGAGAACGGTTTGGCTTTATTCTCCGTTGACAGAACATAAATTTAATAGTTTAAATGAATATCTTTTTCATCTTGTTAATATTCTTGAGTTCTGACTTTCCTTCAATAGTTAATTATTTTCTATTGTTGTTTTTCCTGTGAATCGTAAAATGGCATATCCTAACATTCCCGAAATAACTGAACCGATAATAATACCCACTTTTGCGGAGTTTATACTTATTAAATCGCCGTTAAAAGCCAGATTATCAATAAAAATGGACATTGTAAATCCTACACCTGCAATTGCTGCAATTCCTACTATTTGCTTAAAGTTTACGCCTGATGGGAGTTCTGTTAGTTTGAATCTCACCCCTAAATAGGAAAACAAAGCAACCCCAACGAATTTGCCTGCAAACAAACTAATTGCTATCGTTGTCATCAATGAAAAATCAAAATTAAAACTGGTGTTAATTACAACTCCTGCATTTGCAAAAGCAAAAACGGGTAAGATAAAATAAGAAATCCAGCTATGTGATTTTCGTTCAAGATGTTGCAATGGTGATTGGGCTTCGAAAATTAAATCATCTAAATTGTCGATGCATTTCATTTCATCTTCGGTGAGTAAATGTTTTTTGTCCTCATCGGATACATTGACAATATCTTTGGAAATTGAAGTGAGATGGTTTGAAAATGATTTTATATCGATTCGTTTTTTTATCGGAATTGTAAATGCCAAAAGAACACCGGCAATTGTAGGATGGATCCCTGATTTTAAGAATAAAAACCAAATGACAATTGCAAAAACAATTCCTATTGTAAATGAAAATCTTGTTTTGTGATAAAGGAATCCCAAGATGGCTATAAGAATGATTCCATAAAGAATATACATCCAATGAATGCTTACGCTATAAAAAAGGGCAATCACAAGCACGGCAGCAATATCATCAATAATGGCAAAAGCAGTTAGAAATATTTTAAGACTCAAAGGGACCCTTTTCCCCAGTGTACTTAAAACGGCCAATGCAAAAGCAATATCGGTTGCCATTGGGATTCCCCAACCTTTTGCGGTATCCGGATTCTGATTTAAAAATAAATACAGCCCGATTGGGACCAAAACGCCCCCTAAGGCAGCAACAAAGGGAAAGCTTGCTTTTTTCAGGGTGTTTATTTCTCCAACCAATAATTCTCTTTTGAGTTCCAAACCAATCAAGAAGAAGAAAATGGCCATTAAGCCATCATTAATCCAAAGAATCAATGGCTTTTTAAGTTCAAAATCCTGAAAAGAGATTCCAAATTTGTATTGCCAGATGCTTTCGTAAAAGTTCCCATAGGATGAATTTGCCCAGATTAAGGCAATAATTGTTGCGCCAAAAAGCAGCATTCCGGAAAAGCTTTCTGCTTTAACAAACTTTTGAAATGGAGAAAGAAGAGTGTTTTTAAACATATCGATTTTTAAATTTTGATTTAATGCGGCATTATGACTCAATAAATACAAAAGCACAAAGGCCTTCTCAAAGATAGAAAATTTAGAATAATGAAAATTGTATACAAATAGGCAATTAAACCAGAGTCATAAGTGCTTTTGATTTTGTAGGAACTGCTGGGTAAACGAAACCCAAAATTATTTTAAAACAATAAATGCTCGGTTGTAAGGCTTTTCTTTTAGATTGATATCGTTTTATGGCACGCGTTACAAACGCGCGCGAGCGGGGTATATGCTTCGTGGGGGATTTCGTGGACGCTTCCTTTCCACCGATAAGAACCTTGCCAGCGAGTGATGCACTTGGCATACCTCTGAAACCCCTATGGAGCATATACTGTGTTATGCAGCGTT
>JAFGWF010000264.1 GCA_016937295.1 Bacteroidales bacterium | reverse complement strand
GTAAATCTAAAGCTGATGCCGGCGTTTACGTTGGAGTTTGGATATTGGTTCGATACGAATGGGTTATTAATCACATGGTCGTAGAAAGCTCTGAATGTGAGCATTTTGCTAAACTGGTAATCGGCAGAAAAGTTGATGCTTATGGTTCGTTGTCCGGCAGAAATCTGGTCGATTTGCTCCACTAATTTACGCAAAATGGTTTTGTTTTCACGAATCGAAATGTCCAATTTTATATTTATATCGCTTCTAAATGTGCGGGCATTACCACCAAGATTCAAGGTAAGCGGCACCTGTTTAAATCGGTATCCGGTTCCCAAAATCAACTCATTACTATTCACTTCCGTCATTTGATTATTGGTGAAACTCAGACTCAAATTGCGAGTTTTACGCCAAGAGATTTTGGTAATCAAACTGTTTTCCCAAGTCATATCCAAATCTAAAAGTGGGCTAAACTGTTCGGAAATGCTGACCATATTAAAATCGTATTTCGGCAAATAGTTCACCTTCAATTCATCACGGATATAAGCAAAACCATCCTCATCTTCTTTGTATAAAATATTGCTAGTAAATCCTGATAATGAATAAGTTGAGCGATAGGAATGACTGATATTAATGGTTTTAAAGAAGCGTCCGATAAAATCGATATTGGTAAGTCCGTTGAAGGTAACGCGCCAGTTTGGTTTTGGAATTTTTGGAAAAGGCGTCAAGGCCATACTCTTTGGATCATCTCCGGAATATGCAGCCAAAAAGGCATACAGCATCACATCTCGTTGAGTAGCCGTGTAACCGTCAGGGTATAAAATACCGGTAATGGAATCCATCACAAGCAATGGATTATCGGTCCAGTTACCGTTTTGTTCGGCTAAACGGTTGGCAATAATGAGCAAATAATCCTTAAAGTTTTCAAAGTTCTTGTTCTGCCAAGTGGTTTTATCGTCCTTAGCAAAGGCGGTTTTCATGGTGAGATAGGAAATGGAAAACTGACCGTTTTCGGTTGGACTATAAACGCCGTAATCATTTGCAAGAGAATCATACCGCCAATATTCTTGCGAAATATTGGAATACGTTCTCAGGAAATTGATTTCAATTTTAAGGCTTTTAAAAGGCTCAGCAGAAATGCGTCCGGATAGATTGGTGCTCGATTTACGAATAAATGGCGTGTTCAATTGCTGGCTTTGGCTTATCCAACCATTTCTGGCAGCGCGTTCGGCCAAATTTACTTGAGCTCCAAAAACATAGTCCCAGCCCGGTGCTTGATTATTCAGGTTCATCCCGAAAATATCCGGCGAAAACAAAAAGCCCGGCAAAGCTGTACCGTTTGCCTCGCTATAGCTTATGCTTGCATTCCGAACACTCATAAGCACCTTTACGGTGTTGTCGAGGATGAGCTTGGCAATGCTCTCTTTGTTTTTTGTGGAGTCCTTTTGATTCTTTTCGTTTTCGTTTGGAGGCAGATTAAGTCGGCCACCTTGAAACTGATTTCCATTAGCGCTCATCTGCTGGTTGAGCTTTTTCAGGTATTTCGACTTGTTGTATAAAGTCACAAAGTTCAAGGTTCCATTAAGTGTAATCTTTTGCGAATTTTCGACATTATTTCCCAGATACGGAGTCGAAAGGGGTGCTGTTAACCATTGATATTCACCGCTATATCTTGCGTTAGCCGAAACCCAGTTAAGCAGCGGAATTTTGTTAATCGGTACATTATAATTCACATTATAATCTTGCCGAAATGACGTTACACGGCCTAAATTTGCCAAACTTTTATACACCGAGTCGCGATATAAAGTCCAGCTTGGCGAACCGCGATCAACAACTCCTGCAGGCTCATCCACCCTGGCCATCACTACAGCCCGATAATCCAATTTAAGAGATTTACTGAAATCATATCTGAAATCGTAATTTCTATTCCAACTGAATGTTTTTACATAATTAGGCTCTATAATTATCAGCGATTCCGTTTTCTTGCGCATCAAAACCTCATTATACATCCTGTCGATGTCGGTACGAAAGCCGAGTTGCTTGGGCAGTAAATAGAAATTAAAATCCCGAATTAGAGATAAAGACCTGTATTTTCGGAGAAATTTAGATTTGGCAAACGGGGTATAATTCTTTGGCGAAGTGGCATAGTTATATCCAATGGCACCGCGATATTGTCTTTTGTCGTCGTATTCGATGTCGATATTGCGGTGAAACTGTGCCGCATAAGAATAGGAGAAGTCGAAGTTTTCTACATCGTAAATTTTAGGTTTTTCGGTTGCGCCCATGCGCATCTTCTTCACATTCATCATGTTGAACGATGTGCGTCTGGTATAATCCACGGAAATAGCTTTTATGGAATCGCGTTCTTCTTTAGTTTTATAGGTTTCCAAATCTTCTCTAAATTTTATATCCGGATTTAACGGGCTAAACTCCGGAACTTCAAATCGTTCGCTAAAGTCGAAATGCACAGGAATTCTCAAGGCAGTTTTTTCTGAGAAAAATTTTCCCATCTCTAAATTGGTGGCTACATCATAACCATAAATGGTTTCTTGTTGACGCTCTGCAACTTTTTGTTCGATGCTTCCAAAACCTGCTGTGCTGATATTACCGGCTATTGTAATATTTCCCAAATCAGCCAAGTCGGCAGCAACAACCGTATTTGCAGCCCATCCACCGTTCTCGTCGAAGTCGGTTACCCGCAACTCATTCACCCAAATTTCAGCACTCTTGGGTTGCCCATCGTCACCAATACCACCATCCGATTTGGGGTTTCTTAAGCCTATCATAATGGTTTTCACTGAGCTAAGTGTGGGCGTTCCTTTAACTGTAATTACGCTATCGCCATCATAGACTCTATAAGGTGTTGATAAAGTGATAGCTCCGTTAGTTTGGGCGCGCATCCTTTCGTTTCGCTCAAGTTTGGCGTCTAAAAGTTTCTGCAACGTCAAACGGATAGTATTCTCGTCCGGCCACACATTTTCTCGGTCATTTGCCCCCCAAGATGTCACTTTCAAAGGAATATCATATTCGTAATAGTTGTCGGTAAAGTCGGTTCCTAAGCGAATAAATAGGTGAATATCACCATCGTTCAGGGGCTGAGCCTGATTAACGGCCTCAGCGTGAACATACATGTTTAGCTTTTTATATCTGCGAAAATCAAAATCGGTCGTTTTAAAGGCGGCGCGTGCATCGCCATCATTCAAATTGAGCACTTTGAGCACCATGGACTGCTCGTTTAGTTTTTGCAGATTGGTTGAGGCATAGTTTATTTCCCTTTCAATGCCGGGAGGAAGCACGTAGTTGACCGGAAGTCGCTTGCCGTTTTCTTCGATGTTTACTTTAGCTACATCAAAAATGGTTTCGTTGATGCCATCACCCGGAATATATTCGCCCGGCTCAAGCAGTTCGTTGGTATATTTTCGCCATTCGTTTCTAACTAAATCCAAAGTCCCAAAACGAAGTACGGTTTCTTCGCTAAAATCTTTCATAAACATCCTCATAAACCGAATGGACTTAAAATCTTTAATCTGTCCTACAACTTGGTCGGGATTGGTCACCGGAATACGGAAATAATACCATTTAACTTGAGCCGTTGAATTGTTTTTTAAATTTACCGGTGCGGTGTAGATATCGGCGATATGGTTTTCGCCTAAGACCATTTTGTTCGGACGCAATTCAATTTTATACTGAAAATAACGCTCTTCTTCACTCAAAGTATTGTCGAGATTGATGTCTTCAACGTTTGGCAAATTGGTTCCGGCAGTTGGGTAACTTTCGGGGCTTTGATCCGAAGTAGGAGAGTTTCCATGCACGTCGTTAAATCTTTTATAACGATCTAAAATCGAAAGTTGAGCGTTGTCGTAGTCAGAGCCTCTGAAATAGTGAAAATTGTCGTTCGATGGGTCGGAAATAGCATTTGCATAAGCCTGCGAACCGGTTCCATAGAGGTTGATAATTCGGTCGATATACGCTGTTTGAAAAAAGCTTTGTTCATCTTGATCGTCTAAACCATCGTAGCCAACATCCTGAAATTGACGCGAAGAAGGGTTATTGTCGAAGGAATTGGTAATGGCTTGAAGCGTTGGCACACGTCCCCAAACGGTAGTATCCACATTCGTTGGCGTGCCTGTAGTTGGAAGTCCGTTTTCGTACGATTTTCGACCATCGCGCAAAATATCTTCGGAAATATCTCCCAAATTAAAATACAAATCGCCACCGTTTTGAATCGGCTGTTCACTGCCCGGGCCATCCGGATCTATGAAGGGATCCATCAACCAAAACTCAATATATTCGATGTTAGTTGACTCAAAATCCGTAGTTTCCACTTTACGCATAATTCCTCCCCAGCGGGTGTCGGGGTCTTTCAAACTTCCGTCAGCATTGATACCTGATGAAAAACTTCCCCCTTGAACATCGAAATTATAAGGACCACGTTCCGTAGGATAAAAGGCTAAGTTCAAAACGGAAAGAACCGTTGGAACGTTTCCATTTTGCTCTTTATTTGGGAAAACCTCACGTTCATATATTTCCCTGACATAGTGATTCGATTGTTGGTCGGGGTCGTTTTTTATGTGGTCGGGAGTGATGGTATTATTTCTAAGAAAAAGCGGGTCAATAACATACCAAGCAAGGCGGGCTCTGTTGAAACCTGTGGCGATGGTGTCGAATAAAAAGCCTCCTTCAGGAAACATGTTAAGATTGGTTTGACCGCGCGGTGTTGACGCCAAAAACCATTGTCCCATATTCATCATGTCGATGCCGGAAGTGCTGCCGTCGAAGTCGTCGATATACGAAACGCCGGTTTTTCCTAAAGCTCGTGGATGTCCTGGAATAATATGGGCAAATTCGCCGGTAATGCTGACACGCGATGGTGCTTTCGTTTCTAAAAATGGCAGTTTATCAATCATCTTGGTCAACCAAACCGACTCTTTCTGATAACTTCCATCCAACCCCCAAATGGTGTTTGAAATAGGCTCGTCACCAGTGTTAACTTTATAGGTTAGAGGTCTTTCCGTCAAGTTCAGAATAGTGGCTCCTAATTTAAAGTCAGGATTAAAATCGTAATCCACATGAGCTCCTAAAAGCGTTTTTGTTTGTATAGCAAACATATTATTACTTTCCAAGGAAATATTGATAGGAGTGCCTGAACTCAGGATACCTTCATTGATGATTTTTACCCGACCAAGAGTGTAATCAACGGTATAGTCCACATTTTCGCGCAGCGGAACTCCTCCGGCAGTAACTGTAACGGATCCTTGAGGAACATTCATAGCCTGCAACGAAATCTCACTTCCCGATGAAGACTTATATCTTCCCTCCATTGCAAAACGGTTTTTGTCGGGATATTGTCGGGCGATATTCTTGGTGGTAGAGTATAGTGAGTCGTAGGAATATTTATAAGCCAACTGACTTTCAGGATTTGTTGGGTCGATGGCTTTTCTTAGGTCTTCGCCAAAAGGTTCAATAACCGGAAAATAGATTCTTCCGAAGTTGGACTGTATGGTTCCTCCTTGGGTTGCGGCTCCGTCAATGAAGTCGAAAACTCCATCAGGAGTTGGGTCAAGCTGAATATTGAGTTTATCTAAGCTTAATGCTCGAATAATTGGCTGCCCAC
Organism: Bacteroidales bacterium; assembly: GCA_016937295.1. Lineage (GTDB taxonomy): Bacteria > Bacteroidota > Bacteroidia > Bacteroidales > UBA1556 > UBA6267. The sequence continues at coordinate 22,962 of JAFGWF010000264.1, read as the reverse complement.
TTATGGCTCCTTCGGTGAGAAAGCCAATTGGAACGCCAAATTCCGGGCTCTCGTAAACCACGTCGAAGCGGAAATCTTCCGAGTTGACCTGATAAGCGTTTATGCTATAAACGTTTTTCATCATCAAATCCCATGTAGGCACATTTGTGTTGATGGTTGTAGGTTTTAAGAGCTTAACAATCAGATTTTTGGGAGCCACAATACCCTCATCCGAAAACTCTCCAACCTTATACACCGAGTCGCTGCCTACAATGGTATATTGAAATGCTACGGCCAAAACCTGGTCCGGATTGAGGCGACTGTTGACCGAGATAAAACCGAGTTTGGAATTGAAGGTATATTCGTTTTGATTCAGTCGGCGTGCATTTTCTACTTTTTCGAAGTCGCGCCCCGAAACGAAAGTCCATGGAGGCGAAGAAAGGTAGTTGCTAACGGCATTAATATCTCTAACATAAGCTTGATTGAGGTCGGTATATAAGCTGTTGTTTTTGTTGGAAGGTGGAGCTCCGGCCATTATCGAAGGATAAATTACATCGTCGCGATAGGGCGCGCTTTCGCCAAGGTCCATGAGCGCGATGATATTTCTGTTTTGGTCGATTGGCGCACCTACAGTTGTTACCCAAACCTCTATTTTTGTGATGTTTATGGGTGAATTGATGGCAGGCAAAGTGGATAATGCTTCATTATAATGCTCACGAAAATAGTTGGAAATAAAAAAGTGCTTGTTTTCTTCATATTCATCAGCTTTTATATAAAACTCCTGAGTGAGAGCACCTCCTGCAACAGTAATATTTTTCGTTTCGCTTTTTTGCTGGGAGAAGACGGTGGAAACGGTGGTTTTTCCAAATTTCCATTTAGTTTTCAATCCAAACAGTGTTTGACTTCCGGTAATTAAAGTTCCATTTAATGGGAAATTAATGTCGCCTGCTTCTACCAACTGTAAAATTTCATCTTCATCGCCTTCGTAAGCTAATTTCATTTGATTGTCGAAATCGAAAGACGCTTCGGTGTTATAATTTATTCCAAAATCAATTTTGTCGCCAACTTTTGCACGTACGTTCATTTGGATTTTTTCCTGAAAATCAAAATTTGTAACACGTTGACGTTTAACATCTAAAGCAGGGTCTTCGCGTTTTGAACTGGTAACTCCAAAGATAAGCTCAACCGAACCTTGAGGTCTAATGTCGATGGTATTGCTACCAAAGAAGGTTGCAAAGGCTTTATTTCCAATATGCAAGCTCGGGATAATACTTCCGGCACCACTATTTCCACTTTGTGCTACCCGGTCGGACCAATATTTATCAACAGAATTTTGCAAATCCCAAGCGATATATTCTTCCATGGTCATGGAGTAAGGTGGGTTGGGATTATATTTATTTTTGAAGGTATATTCACCGGTCTCCGGATCGTAAATCACTTCATTTTCAGTACCGGGTGGATTTTCAAGATAAAGAGGTGAATTTCCTGTTTTATTATTTGGATTTCCGTCCGGTTTAGGAATAGGGAAAAGCAAGGTGTCGCCTGTAACGGGTGAATCAACAGGGTGTGCATAAACAGGCACTTGGGAGAATTCCTTCACCGCATCTGATGCTTTTGGCGAGGAAATTACCCAAATCGTAAAAAAAACTCCTGATAAGAGGAGTGTTGTATTTTTGATGTTAATTTTCAAATTCCTTGCAAAATTATAAAACCATAAGGCTATAAAAGCTTGAGAGCCTGTCGAATAAATTCTTCAACTGACAAATTCAAGCCTTGGTTGCTAATTACTTTCTGCAAAGCTTTGTTGGCAATATTGCGTGCAAAGCCAAGCATGACTAAGGCAGATAACGCTTCTTCGGCGTTTGTATTGTATGACGTGCCCGGAATTTCTGCCGTTCCAATATCTTTTCCTACTTTGTCTTTCAAATCAAGAATTATTCGTTGGGCTGTTTTGGCTCCGATACCTTTAACTGCCTGAAAAGCAGTTGCGTTTCCGGTAACAATGCTATTGAATACTTCGGAAGATGTCATTGAAGAAAGTATCATTCGAGCTGTATTTGGACCAATTCCATTCACTAAGATAAGCAATCGAAATGCTTCACGTTCTTGACGGTCGTGAAATCCAAAGAGTAGATGAGCATCTTCACGAACAATCATCGTAGTGAATAGTTTAACACGTTTCAAATCTTTTATAACTCCATAGGTGTTAAGACTGATATTAAGATTGTAACCAACTCCGCTACAATCAATTACAACATCAGTAGGATTTATTTCGGCAATAGTTCCCTCAATGTGGGCAATCATAATACTAAGTTTTAGAAAGCCGCAAAAGTAACCGTTTTTTTTAAAAATATGGAGGGAAATTGAGGGAGATTTGTTGGGGTTTGTTGTTTGTCCCTCCTTCGCCGAGGCTATGGAGGATAAATGTTTATAGTTTGAAAAAAATATTTGTAGAAGGGGAAATAATATTACTTTTGCCGGCTCTAAAGTTCGTTGCCAAATGCAAAAGCCCAGGTGGCGGAATTGGTAGACGCGTTGGTCTCAAACACCAATGAGGTAACACTCGTGCCGGTTCGACCCCGGCCCTGGGTACTAATTAGTTAGCCGGCCTTTTTAGGTCGGCTTTTTTCTTTAAAATCGGTATGGGTACAACATAGGTACAACAATTTGATGGTTTTTCATTCAGTTTTTCATATTTCTTCATTTTGATTCAAAAGTGTATTTATACTTTTTTGGAAATGAAATATTACTTTATAATGGCTAATTATTAGTAGCTATAAGTTTCTATCTTTTCATAAAGACCTCATCGAAAACTTTTGATTTGTTAAGTTCATCAATTATGTTTTTAAATAACGTGGCTCGATTGATTTTCCTATATGATGGATGAGGTAGTAGAATAAGAATCCTCTGTCCATGTTTATAAATTCTTGGTGGTTTTTTTTGAAAAGCTTTTGTTTCCTTAAAATAGACTTTATTGTCCTTTCTTTTATAATTGATTTCGTATATTTTTTTATATGCAAGGTATGAGGTTTTATTACAGACTATTACGTTGGGAGATATTAAATCAATGTGTTCGATAATAAGGTTCGAATGGTTTATTGCAAATTCAATAATATCTTTGTCATTACTTGATGATTTACCTAACGATTTTTTCATATTAAAATATGCGATTGAATCTAAAATTCCTGATTCCCAATCGGGTAATGATCTGTAATCTGGAATTTCAGTATCTGCTTTTATACCGTCTTTATAAACTCTTTCAATTGCCTCTTTAAAGAGTAATATATTTGGGAAGAACAATCGACCCGTACCTAAATTCTTCTTGTTTTTCGAAATTGGCAATCCATGACTGGGGGCTATTTTATAAAATCCATTTCCTTTCTTATCAACATATGATTCTTTAAGCAGAAACATTAATTTTATTTTCTGCTTTTCCCATTTTTCAATGTTTAATACTCCATCAAAAGAAAACCTATTTTCATAATTTAATTCATCTATGCGAAATTCTTCAAAATTATCGAGAGAATGATTCGTTTCAATAACCAAATCGAGGTATTTTCTATAAATGTCTTTTGTATTCAATCCTATGGTTTTTATTTTATTAAAAATCAAACTAGTGTGTATTTCAAATAATCAATGTCCACTCCTACCAAGTATTGGCTTCAATTTGAGGTGTAATGACGATTCAATAATCTCAAGAGTGTTTATAGGTATATCATCTCCAAAATGCAGATAATGAAGTTTAAGTTTGATAGGTCTTTTAAAAATTTCTTCCCACTTGTTAAAGTGTAAGGCGTATGTGGATTCTGATGAACCATAATGCTGACGTAGGCGATTGGCAAAATCACCAGATGATTTTCCTACATACAAAACTCCATTATTTTCTATATTTACTTTTGGAAACTTCGGGTTTTTATTTGTTTTCTTTTGAGTAAGTATTTTCTCAATTATTGTACTATTCGATATTGTACTATCATTTATTTCAATATAGTAAAGAATGTTTCGAAAATGATATTTCGCAAAGTCTAAAACTTCATTAGTATTAATTGAAAAAGACTTAAAATCATTAAGCATTTCAATTGAATTATATGCTTTATCAAATTCTCGCTGTTGAAGGTTAATATAATCTAGTAAAGTATCTCTAATATTTACTCCCATATTCAGTCATTTATTGATTCATTATATGCTTTGCTAATTATTTGTTTTATCCTGAAACTAACTGAGTCTCGACCTTTACATTCATTAAATAACCTTTTGTTTCCTACAATTATTAGCTTACTAATGGCTCTGCTAATTGCAACATTTACAATACGTTCACCAGTGTTTTCTCTATATAGTGTTCCTATTGAGTCATTCATGGCATCTGTAATATCCCAAATAATAATATCTGCTTCCGAGCCTTGGAAAGTATGAATTGTTCCAGCCTTAATCTCGTATAACTTAGAAGGTAAATTCTCTAAATCCTTTTTATAATCAATAACTTGCTGACGATAAGGAGATATTATTCCAATTGACGTGATTTCTGGATTAGTTGATATAATTTTTTTCACTAAGTCCATCACAACTTTACGAGATAAACTGTTATACTTTGATTTACTTTTTGAATATGAAACCTTATTGTTATTAGTCTCATCTAATTGGATAAAAGCAATATTTCCATTAGAGGGAGGAAGCCCTATCGCATTGTAATGCTTTTGGGATTCTATTGTTTGAAGTAAACCTTGATAAAAGGGTTCATTTATTAAATCAGCAATCATAGCTGCTGATCGCCGTTGATGTTTCAACATAGAAACAGATTTGTGCTGAATAATGTTATCATCATCTCCCAATATTGAAAATAAATCTTTATGAAGCCATTTCTTTGCGTGAGATGATTTAGAGATAGCAATGGGGCCTAATTGTTTAAAGTCGCCAGAAATTATAATTCTTCTTTTAATATTTGTTGAAATAGATAATAGTGATGGTAATGACATCATACTACCCTCGTCAATCACAATATTATGAATGTCAATATTTTGCAATATGTCCTCAAATAGTAATTTGGAGGCAGTTAAAAATATAAGGTTTGAATCTAATAATAGGGATTTAGAAGCTTTTTCGTAGGCCCTTTTTAGATTATCTCTTTTTGATTTCAATTCAAGAATCTTTGCCGAACTATCATTATTGGCACTTTCTTTTAGATTATTGATTTCTGATGTACAACGTTGAATTTCATAAGACAAATACGATAGATTTTCGTTTTCAAACTTAATTTCCTTTGTGTCTCTGATAGCATCTGATTGAGAATACCCAAGACGAATAATTTTTCTTTCTTTCAAAACATCAATATTCGATTTTGGAAAGTATTCATTTCGTAGTAAATCAATTGTTTTCTCTAAAAGGCCATCGACAGCAATATTTGCAGTGGCACAAACTACAGTTTTCTCCCCACTATTGTACAAATTTAATAGTAGTCTTGCTAATGTATGTGACTTACCTGTACCAGGTGGTCCCCATATATAGCTAATATCATTGTTTAATGCATTAACCAAAGCATCCTTTTGAGTGGCATCAAGGCCCTGATCCCAAATATCCATTTGAAAATTTAACTTATTAGGAAAATCAACATTGTTGACTAACTTCCATATCGGGAAGTCATTCTTCTCAAGATTCTCCAACTTCTCTTTTAACTTATATAGTATTCCAAGATTCATTACTTGAACCCTTGCATTAGAGCAATTAATTAAACTGTTTATTTGGAAAGAAATAATCTCTTCCTTTAAATTGAAATCCAATATGGTGATATAGTAAGGCTGTCTATCTTTGTTTATCATACGAATTTGACTCCCTTCAACTAAGTTAATTTGAGTGTCTTCTTCAAGATAAATTTTAGCAGAATAAATGTGAATATTTCCAAGCGAAGAAATATATACTATTTGACCAATTTCTATGTATTTCTTTGCTTGATTTAATTTGGTTTCCTTTATTTCATCATTTACGGCTTCGATTAAATCTTTAATATCAAAACCTGTTGATTTCTTGGTCGAAAGATCCCATATATGTGGGTGTTCTTCGTAAACTTTTTCAATATTTAATCTTTTTTTTCTTCCTTGGTATTCAAAATAAGTATCATAATGGTTTCTAATATGTTTAATATGAGCACTGTCTTTTTCATTAAAAACCAAATAAGAGATTTGATTATGCGTTAAGTATTCTTTATGGTGCCCTGAAAACATTAGTCGCCTAACAAGAAACACAAACAAATCCTCAATTTTACTCTTATTGATTGAGTTTATTTTTAAATGTTCGTATTTTCTTGGTGGCAATGGTACTAGCATAATCAATTTTTTTTATCAACCCACCTCAACACGGTTTAAACCATTTACTATTTGTAGAACTTTGTCCTGATTATCGTCATTGAAAATTCCAAAAATTCCTAGGTCATTAATGTCTGTGTATGGAGGTAAGGCTAATTCTTTCAATTCAATAATTCCTTTCTTGGAGAAATGTTTAACTATGGTCTGTATAAAGTGATACTGGATAGAGTTCAATTCAAATCCATCTATAAAATCAGAAAAAGCATCATTTACAGCATGTTCATCCATCCCAATTATTGTACGAATCAATTGCGCCAATGGCTTATCTCCATATGTTTGATGAAAAGCTTTTCTATCATTTAGGTCGCTATTATCAAAAATTAGGGCATCTAATGCTTCTAATTCCGCACTAGTTAGTTTAATATTCTTGAATATTTTACTAATGATTATATTGGACTTATGATTATCAATATAGGATTCAAACTTAGCTTTATAGGATTCGCTTTTAGTAAAACCTGACAGTATATATTCACCCTCTCTGTCGTTTATTATAGCATCTTTGATATTGATTTTATATTTGACTAACTCCTGCTTTGGGAGGTATTTGACTAAATCTCTTAATTTTTTACGGATATTCTCAAGCTTGAAAATATTGGTTTCAGACCAATATTCGTTTTGTTGTAAAGCCAATATCAAAGTCATTTGTTGTCTTACTTCATTAATGTTGCCAAGCTTTGTAAGAATTTTTGCTATGTGAATTACTTCTCTGTGATAATAGCTTTGTTTTGGTGTAGATTCTAAATTGGAAAGTTTGAAATTTTGCATTAATAAATCAAAACGCTTTGCAGCTTCATCTTTGTCAGGAACAAACACCAATGGTGCAATCTTTTCAAATACACTTTTCAAATCAGCATAGGTTAAAGCATACCAAGCATCTTTCTGCTGGTATTTTTCAACATCACGAAGCACCATTTTAACTGCAAAATTTTCCTTGTTTAAATCCTTTACCCTATGGTGACACCAATGAAGCAACTCTTCTCGTTCGTGGGCATATCCTTCTTCTTCCATTAAGTTTTCTGCAATATACAGAGAAATGTAAATAGCAAGTTTAAATAACCTACTACTTATTGATTCCACAGAGCCAGCTTCTCTCCCTTCTTGATTTTCATTGAAAAAATCAAAGTTTCCACAAAAATCAAAGACAATAAATTCTTCTTTATCCTTTCCAATTGCATGCAAATTTGGACAAAGGCGTGTCCCTCTTCCAATCATTTGCCAAAACTTAGCTTTACTATAAACAGGTTTGAAAAGAACAAGATTAACTATTTCCGGAATATCGATGCCTGTATCCATCATATCTACAGAAACAGCAATTTGAGGTTCTTTTTTGGCTAAAGAGAAGTCATCTATTAAATCCTGAGCATATTTCTCGTAATTATCAATTACACGGATAAATTTACTTCCAAATAGTGCAAATTGTTTATTAAATCGCTCAACAATTAGAACAGCATGTGTATGATTCTTTGCAAATATGATTGTTTTTCCAATTTTGTCTCCATCTTCAACTTTTAATCCCTCTTTCATCAAATAATGAAGCACCTTGTCTATCGTATCGGAGTTATATAACCATGTATTAATCGCACTAGAATCAATCTCTGTAGGCATAAATCCTGATTCATCACGAAATGTTTCTTCATATTTGATTTTATCCACTTCATCTAACTCATCATACTTAATGCCTCTTTTTATAAAATTTAAATCTACTATACGTGAACGATAAGGATTTAAATATTTATCATTAACGGCATCTTTAAGTTCATAATTGTAGGTTGGAACTTGAAACTCTTCATCAAATAGTTCATAAGTATCATGGTCAGCATCATCTTTTGGGGTTGCAGTTAAACCAATACGCAGGGCATCAAAATATTCAAAGATATTACGATATTTCTGATAGACTGATCTATGTGCTTCATCTACAATGATTAAATCGAAATGACCAACGCCATAAAAACGCTCTTCCTTACTCTTGAGACTATCAATTTTATTCATGATGGTAGGGTACGTGCTAAATACCAGGCGAGTATTTTTGTCTTCTGGCTCCTTGGTTAAATCAATTGATGAAAGATTAGGTAATAGCTTTTCAAAATTACGTTTCGCTTGAGTTACGAGGGCATTTCTGTCTGCAAGAAATAATACTCTTTTTATCCAGCCTGCCCTGTATAACAAATCCACTAAAGAAATTGCTGTTCTTGTTTTTCCGGTCCCTGTAGCCATCACCAATAATGCTGCACGTGAAGCTCCACGGAATTCATTCTTGTAATCGGCTATAAATTTTTCGGCTATTCGTTTAATTGCAAGTTTTTGATAATATCTATCTGAAATATTCTCATCTATACTGAATGTTCGTAAATCTTTTCGGGATTGTCTTCGATTGATAAGTAACTCGAGTTCATCCTTTGTGTAAAAACCAAATATCTTTCGGGTTGGGTAAAACGTGTCGTCCCAAATATAGTTATCATATCCATTGGAGTAAAATATAATGGGACGTTGACCAGTCATTTGCTCTAAGCAATTAGCATATAATTCAGCCTGATGTTTGCCAAGTTCAGCTTCTTTCGATGCTTTTTTCGCCTCGATAACTGCTAAAGGCAGTCCATTATCACCCCAAAGTACATAATCAGCATATCCAATACCGGTTTTGTTAACTGTCTTAGGCATGCCAACCACTTCAAATTCTCGAACATTTGTTAAAGAGGGATTCCATCCTGCCTCTCTAAGATTTGCATCAATAAGTAATTCTCTGGTTTGTTCTTCAGTGAAAAGTGAAGGTGGAATAGTTACAGGTTCATTTCGTTTTCGTGTTTTCTCGACCTCCTGTAAGCGCTTTTTTAACACCTCATTCTCTTCTTCTATTTCTAAAAGCCGCTTATGCTCCTTTAAAGCCGTTTGACTAGTTTCTTCTACTGCCTGCATCAATGAATCAAGCTGAGCTTTAGGTGTCTCATTGCTCACATTTGGCAGAAGAGAATCATCAAAATCAGGTATTTGTATTTGAGAAATGGTATAGGATTTATAAAACCAAGCAACAAATCGAAAGATAAATTTTACAGAAGCAATACTCTGTTCCTTGGGAACCTTTTTACCATGAGCTGCTTGGTTTCCAATTTTACGAATATGGTGAAGCTCTGGTAATATTGATAAGGGTATTAAATCTTTAAATGTAGATTCACTCATTAGCGAAATTAAAGAAACCTGATAAGGCTGACTTAAATACCCTTCATTTTCAAATAACCAAAGAACGGCTTTTTCTAAAACTATCCTGCTGTAAATAGCAGAAGTAATAGGAGCTGCCTTGGCACTTTTTTCAGCTTCTATTGCATATTCATATAAAAAGTCCCAATTAGATTGAAGAAAATCAAAGTTTGATTTCATATGTTTTATATATTACATCACAAAGGTAGCAATTATTAGCATATTGATTATTTAAATATTTATAGTTTATTGGTACTCACTTATTTTCTTTTATGTTCTATTCCTCCTCCTTTCCACACACCAGTGATTAACCATATTTCATAGAAATATAACCACCATGTTACCCAAATAATATTTGTATCGGCAATATAATCAGCATAAGGATTAAACTCATTATGATAGAGGCAAAGTTTGTTGCCAGGGAAAATATGAGGTAATTCCTCCCATTTTGGATGGATTTTTAAATTAGGTGATAATACTTCAACAATTGGCCTATTTTGATTTAAACTATATTCGATTCGAATTTTATAATTCACACTTAAAGCACTAGGTTGAACCTCTCCTACAATCACCAAAATTTTATTAGCATATATGTGGCAATCCCAATTCTCGAAGGTTTTTCTGACCTTCGAGAATTGCATAAATAAGGATATTTTTTTATTAACTGCCATAAAATGTATTTGATTTATCTGGATGTGACCGTTCGTTTTCTTTAGAAACAGCCATACCGCTTAAAGTTGATATTGCTGCTAACCCTCTTTTTCTGGCCTCCAAAACGAAATCAGCTTGTGATTCAAACGCATTTTCAACACTTGATTCACCAAATCTGCTTTTTAATAAATTAGGCATATCATGAATGTTGTATTCAGAAATCTTAGACCAAAAATCACCTAAATCGCTAATGAACTTTATAAATGCTCTTTGTAATTCGGGTTTATCTTCCCATGCTTTAGTAAAATCTTCCTCCGGTTTAACTGGATTTGTAATTACTATTCTTTTGTGCATCCATTCATTATTAAATCTAAATCGTAATCGATTTATAATTCCATCTAATGACTTGACTATAGATTCTGACTGATCATACAACATGCCGCAAATTGTTGTCAGAACAATACTTGAAGGGGCTAATTCAGGATTATCTTCAAAGTATATGTCTCGATATCTTTTGATAAGCTGAACAGCTCGCTGTAATGGCTGCTTTAATTCATATGGCACTTCTTCAGGTAGATCCTCTGCTTTTTCCATTAATAGACCAGAATAATATTCTCGTAAATAAATCTTCTGGGTATCTATGTACTTACTTTCAAACCATTTGGCATATCCTTCTGGATTACTTTCAGACCATGTTCTTTCATCCTTATCTGGAACCATAATTTCATTTTGATCACCGTAAAAATTTTGTGTACAAGTTGGAATAATATCCATGTGGAACTCATCAGCATAATTAACTCTAATACACCTTGTTTTTTCTATAGTTATATCACGGTAGTTTTCGTTCTTCTTTACCCTATTTAACAGTTCTGTAAGAAAGTCCTGAAATATGATGTTATGCCAATTACAATCAGTTTGGATAACAAAATCAAGATCGTATTCTTCATTATTCCTCGGCTTAACTGTGGTTCCAATTCTATAAGAACCTTGAGAGTAAATTTTAGCATTATGGAAAGAGCCATCATCTTTTTCAATCCATGAGGAGACAGCTTTATACCTTTCCTCAACCTTTTCTCTTCTTGATTTATTTAGCTGAAGTGATTCACAAATTCTATTTAGCAAATCGTCGAGCTGTGCTTTTTTGTCTTCTGTTATTAATTTCATTGTTATTAATTTTTTTTGTTTTTATAATATTTACCATCTATAGCCCACTTTGTATGATCTCCTACATGATATGGAGTACTACGCATAGTTTCGTCATATCCCTCATTCCTTATAGTTTTGATATCAGCCCATTTTATTGATTCACTATTCCCCTGTTGATACAATGTTTCAATTGCGCGGCGTTGATTGCTGTCAAGACTCAGTTCAATAATGTCAAATATCAAAACCTCATGACAATTGAAGAAAGGTTTCCTCAAGATAGGTGTTATGATTCGTTTCTTAAAAGAAAAGGTTGGAAAAGGGAATGTTCGAGTGTCAAGATAGCCCGGCTCGATTAGTTCTTCATAGAACTCACGGGAGTAACTTATTTCTCTCTGATTTTTCGTTTTATACCACTTGATGAACTTTGAAAGTTGGAACCCTTTGATATATAATCTTAGATCATGTTCATTTCTACCAGAAGTTGGAAGTTTATCATCATCCAATATTTCAAGTTTATCAAGAAAGGATTGTGATTGTGCATTTCGCTTAAATACGCCACCAACTAACTGGTAACTATCACGATGGTTGTTTTTTATTAGCAAGTATTTGTCATTGTGCTTTATAATATACAGGTAGGCGCATGAAACTCTAATTTTTCTAATAAAATAACTTTTTATTATATTCCAAGCATATATTCCATGTCGCTGAAGAAATTCACATATTAAAATGAAAAGAGAAATCGAAGTAGTTATTAATACTCCAACGAATGTTCCTTTAATTAACTCGCTTGCACTGAGAAAATAAAACAGAATACTTGTTGTTAAAATTGCAAGATGGGTTATTAATTTTATCATAGCTATCCATTTTTGGTCTTATTATATTTCGGGTTGTTCCCCTTATGATTCTCTCGATAAATTGCAAGTTGTTTTGATTCTGATTTACTGGCTCCATTAAATGTTTTTGCTCTTCCTATTTTTTCAATTATATCAAAATCTTTACCATCTAATTTATGCTCTCCTGCACGTTTATCAAGGTTATTTGTAATTCCAATATACACAACCTTATTTCTTTTTTTTAGGTTGTAGTTAAATGTGTTTCGTTTACTCATTGTTATGAATTTATAAAATCAATACTTACGCCACCTTTGTTCACTCGGGATGGACATTACCGAAATCACGATAATATAAAGGGGGCTTTGTATTTCAATTTTTTTTATACATTTGCGCCCTCAAGATGGAATAAATAAAGGGGATAAGCCTTTATGAATGTACGCCGCCAAGCTATTCAAATATTCCTAAGAAACTAATCAGTCGGTTGTGATGAATCGGCTGATTTTTTTATTTTATATATCCATTATTCAGTTTATTTGGTTATAAATTGATTCATTTTGCTTCACTAAATTCATGCCATTTTAACACATCTTTACATATCGAGTCAAATTGCATATTATTCTGACTTAATGTCAGAATCTAGGACGTTATTTTAGAATGATTCCATTTTTTACTTGCTTCTTTCCAATCGTCACACAGTTCAATTACAAAATCCAAAAGCAATAATGCTTTGATTGCGTTCTCTTCTGATCCGTAGTTTAATGACTCACCATGCATAATGGCATGCCGATTCAAGCCATCGCCTATATAATCTTTCCTTAACAATTCAAGATGGTTACGATCTCCGGTTTGTATCTGAAGTTTGATAAGTTCAAACATCGAATTTGCTTCAGTAGATTTTCCAATGCTTTGCTCACTATTTGAAGAGCTAAAGAAATCAATTCCGATTTCTTTTTTCGAAATACCATTTATTTGACTAAGGCATAATGTAATAAATGAATAATTATTCCGATTTATAAATTGGCCGAAAAGTTCATTAGATATTTGTGAACGTTCCGGATAATTATTATCCATTTTAGCTTTTATTTGTAAGGCATATTCATCAATAAACTCAAGAACTCTGTTGTAGAATAATAGCTTCACCTTTTCATCCTCCCAATTGTTGCCAATGTAGATACTATCCGCAATAGTGCCAAAAGTATCCAGAAATTTCACTGATAAATACCAACCATCTTTGGTCAGGTTTTGGATTTTTCGTTCTTTTATAAAAGAAACATAGGGTTTCATAGCATTAGCAATATACTTACCAATCTCGACTAAAGCTTGACTTACTTTATGTAAAGCTTCATGTATTTGATTAATTGGTTCCATAATAAATAATGTTAATTCCCATTCCCAAAATACCTCTGCACCAAAGCCCCAAATAATTCCTCACTATAAGCCAGACTTTCTTTTGCCTTTTCTTTTTGCTGCTCAATGTTTTCTATTATTGATGCGAATTTAGTTTGGAGGTCGATTGGGGGATTTAATATTTGAATTTTCTTTAGGGAAACTATCTTTAACTCTGCAAATGTTGTTCCTGATGCAATTTTAGAATAATTAACTAAAAATACTGCCTTTAAATACGCTTGTAAAAAAACTCCGTTTATCTTTTGATTATTTACTTTAACCCAAAGTACTCGTCCATCTTTGAAATAAAAAGGGTTCTCATTTGTTACTCTATAAATTCTCCCATCAGAACAAATTGATGGCATTAAAAGGTCTCCAATTTTTGGGATGCCAGTATGTTCTTTTAGATTTTCATAATGTTCTTGTGTAATAAAAAGTGACGGTTTAATTTCATCCATATCACTCATTTGACCAATTTCGGTCCCCCTATAAAAAGGAATGCCTGAGTCAACAAGTTCTTCTACAAATACACGCTTACTAGAACCAACTCCACACAACGATTCTAATTTTTTCTTTTCCCACCCCTTCGGATTGGTAACCGGATCGCCAAACATATCGAGGAAAATGGCTTGTTGCAGGTCGTTGTATTCCTGCAGTAGTTCTTTGTTTTTCTGTCGGAGGGCATCAGCTTTGTCGAGAACTTCGGCTATATGTTTTTGCTCGGGGAGTGAGGGAAGGGGGATTTGGAGCTCTCCAATATCATTTGTGCTAATATTTGGTTGAGCAGCACCACTTGCTTTTCTTAAAATCTCAGACTTTAAAACTGTTAAATAATAATAGAAATACTTTTGATCCAAAGTGTTACTTTTGCCAGACTTAATTATAGCTACACGTTGATTTAATAAGCAAGGATTTTTATCTTTATAAATACCAAATTTACCTGTAGTTGCTCCAGATAATGCAATGACAACATCATTTTCTTCAACAATATAATTTTGACATTTTGAAATCGTTTCAATTGGCATGTAGGCAGAATTTTCAGAAAAAGTAACGATTTCATTTGTAATGTCTGAAATTCTTAATATTGGGACTCCATGCCTAACGAATTCTTTGCTTTTAAAAGCAAATCCTCCCTTAATTTCAGCAACATCTTTTAGTTTTACTTTTCTCATTTCAACAGTCCCTCCAATTCTTTCATCAGTTGCTCACGTTCCTGATCCAATTTCCTGATGCCTTTTCGCTTATCATTTCCATTGATGATATCCTTTGGGTTGTCGTATTTCACTTCCTCATACACGATTTCCTGATAGAGGTTAAAAGAAAGGTTGTAATCTTCTGCTCTAATATCGTCCACAGGAACAAAGAAATTATTTGCTGTACGATCGATTCCAAAATCAGCTTTAATTTTTTCGTCGATTATGGTGCGGTACTTTTCAATAATATCGGGAATATCGTTCTTATCAATGGTTTCATCACGTTTATCGTCCAGACTGTAACCATCGGCTTTCATGTCGTAGAACCAAACCTTATCCGTTCCGCCTGTACCGGTTTTAGTAAATACTAGAATGGCAGTTGCAACTCCCGTGTATGGCTTAAACACACCACTTGGCATAGAAATTACTGCTTGCAGTTGGTTTTCATCAATAAGTGCCTGGCGTAATGCTTTGTGGCTATTGGTTGAACCAAACAACACTCCGGCAGGAACAACAACAGCAGCACGTCCACCGGCTTTTAGGGCACGAAGCATTAAAGCAAGAAAAAGCAACTCTGTTTTACCATTTTCGCTTGTTTTGGTAGCTCTAAGCATTTTCTTTAAGCTGGTTTCCACGCCGCTATAATCCAATGTTCCTGAAAATGGTGGATTTGCCAACATCAGTGAATATCTTTCGCTAACATTATTTCCGTCAGAAAGAGCATCCATATACATCAACTGTGGGTCAGTAATACCATGCATTTGCAAATTCATTGCACCAACGCCCAACATGGTTGTATCGTTTTCAAAACCATTGAACATATTGCTGTTGTAGTGGTCACGAAAATCTTTATCGTAGAATTTGTCACTATACTTTTCATTCATGTATTCAGCAGAAGCCACCAAAAAGCCGGCGGTACCACAAGCAGGATCGCAAATAAAATCATCAGGTTGTGGCTGCATCATTTCCACCATCATTTTAATAATGTGGCGTGGTGTGCGGAACTGTCCATTGATTCCGGCAGAAGACAATTTAGAAAGTAAATATTCGTACAAATCACCTTTGGTATCCTTATCGTCCATTTTAATAGCATCGAGCAACTGAACTACTTTATCCAATAATTTTGGTGAGTTTATTTCGAAATTGGCGTATTTCATTGTAGCGGCAAAAATGCCACCATCAGCCCCAATATTACGAATGAAATCAAAGATTCCGTTCTCCTTGCGAAATAAGCGAAACATGGTTTCAGGATCTTTGTCTTTAAATACAGACCAACGAAGTTCACGCTGTTCTTCTGAATAAATTGGATCAATAATATCCATTTTCAGCTTGTTGGCCTGCTTTTCTTTCAGGGTTTGCTGCTTGTCCAATTCACGAATAAAAAGCAGGTATGTAATCTGCTTGATAATACTCAATGAATCAGTCATTCCGTTCTGCCAGAATTCCTTCCAGATTTTATCTACTTCGTTTTTTAGTTGTCCTGTGAGCATAGTGTATTTATTAATTTAAAATTCTTATTTCGTTTAAATAGTGTTCAAAAATCATTGAATCGCCCTTTAGCAGAGCCTTTCCTAATTCTACTCCCAATGCCATTTTATCATATATGGCTATTCTATAAACCGGAACTCTGCTTGAAACAGCAAAAATATCCCTGCAAAAATCATAGAAAGCACGTTGTTTCCATCGAGGAGATCCGTTTACAGAAAAATCACCATTTTCAGATGCTTTTCCAAACTGCTTTTCGGTGCTGTCATTTTTCCAATATCCGCCTCTGCTGGCTTTTTTCAAACAAACACTCTCAAATTCTTTACAATAGATTTTGTATTGGTTGACATCTAAAAATTTATTGTCAGCATAGATTTCTGATTCAAGAGTCAATTCGCGATACCGATTGAAGTGTTGTTCTTCGTCAAGTTCTACAATAAAATCTTTAGTAACAATATCCCAGGCACCAAACGAAGTGGGAGGAGCATCTAAAACTCCACCCAATTTTCTGTACATGCTAACTAATTCGTTTTTATAGTAATCATCAAGCAAGCCAAAATCAAAACGATGATTCGTATTTGAAATCTCATACTTCTGAGATAAAAACTTTCTTAAATTGGTCTCTCGTAATTTCATAGCTGTTTCTTAAATTACACTACAAAGATTAATTACATGTGTGCATTGTTTCTGCATAGTATTAATAATTTTCATCTATAAATTTCTTGTACCAGATTAATAAGTCAATCAAACCATTAATAACAAAACCTAATGAATACTTTGTTACATATGATGAGTAGTCAGGATGTGAGCATTTATGTGACACATTCACAATTGCACCAAACAAGCTACCTATATGTGCTGGAAATACAGCATCAACTTTGGGATATAAAATTGTAGCACTATTTTTTTGCCTTATATCTCTTCCTGTCAACCGGAGTTCACAATAAAACAGATTTACCTTTTCATTTTCAAAAGCTAAACATCCAAGTGGAATTAAATAGTCGTCGTATGAGTGAATACTCTTGCAAACAGATTCTATTACCTTTCTTAAAGGGGTAAAAGAGTTACTTGTCCAGGTATTATCCTCAAAATCAATTAAAACTTCCAGTAAATTATCTCCAGCTTCGTTGTTTAAATAGTCTTCACCTATTGCCTCGAAAGCTTCTGCGTATTTTGATTTAATTTTTTCTTGAGAAGAACTAGATATTAATCTTAAAATAATTTCAAAAAGTTGCTTCTGATTCTTTTTTGAAACCATTGTTTCTTCTCCAAAATATGTATTAAGCTCTTCATAGTAAGCAGTATTGATGACATATGGAATATAAAAACCTTTACCTTTTAGTTCTTTTAAGTCATTTAAAACAACATTCAAATGTTTTGGATCATCGCCCTTTGAACCTTGTGCAAGTTTTCCCTTGCCATCAATAATTATTGCAGCATATTCAGACTCAGGGCCGGTTAACTTAGTTTTTGCTTCTTCCCAATCCTCATAATGATCAAGGTAAAGACCATACTCATTAAAAGCTTTGTCAACCAAAGGTTCTGCGTAACGCTTATCATCATCAACAAATAATATTTTAATCCTCTCACTCATATTATTGAATTTTAGGTAATTTGATAAAAAAGTGTATTCCGACTCTAATGAAATTATTAGATATAAAACCAGATTCTGTATTTGTATCTTCTAAAAACATAACTGTCCCTGATTCCAAAAGATCTATTGTTCCTTTGTGGTTTTCAACAACCTTCCCAATAAGAAATCCGCCTAATCCAGAACCTTTCTGGTTTTCTACACGCCCTCCAAAACTTAAAAAATCATCAAGTGAAAATCCGTCTGGAAATGGTTTTCCGTTATTAATAAGACTTAAATAATAAAAATCCTTGTCTTCATTCATGTTAATGATAATACTTCTTTCTTCTGTTAAATTATCAAAAGCATGTTTTACTGTATTAATCAGGAAGTTTCTAACTAAATATGAAAACTGATTGGTATCAATGAATATATCTCTGTCTTGTTTTTGAGTGTATTCTTGATCAATACCAATTAATACATTAATCTTATTATTCTTTAATAGACTATACTGTTTTTCTACTTCTTTTCGGATGTATTTTTTAAATTTCACATTCTTTTTAGAAATACTCTCGTCGCCAACACGTATAATGTTTGCAATGTTTTCCAATAGATTTTCAACATCATTAATATTGCTTTGTATTCTTGAAAAAACACCTAACAAACTTGCAGCATTTTTACTGCCAGAAATTTTTTCATTTAAATCAATCCTCTTCGAGAAAAACTGCTGAAGATTACTAACATCAGTAGAAATTCCAGGAGTAATATTGCCAATCTCATGTTTGATGAAACCCAGTAGTTTCTTTTCTTCAATTCTTGTAATCCCCATTTTATCTGCAAAACTTTCTGCTTCAATCAGCTTCGCAGCATATAGAGCTTCTTTCTGTGTTGCAACAATACTGTCCTGTTCTTTAATATTATCTGGGAATCTGATTTTTATTTTAAGAAAATCATTTCTGCTAATTCTCCTTAAAGATGTAGAACCAGTAGCATATGCTTCAAATTGTTCTGCAACTCTTTGAGAACTTAATTCAAAAAGGAGGTATTCAATATTTATATCTTTTACCTTTTTCTCTTTGATTAGGAATACATGTATATTTTGAGAAACAATCACTGGAGACTTTTCTGCCTTAAAATAGGACGGCTTCATTCTTGGAGGTATGCTACCAATAAGCAATGCAGGTCTATCCAAATATATTCCACTTTGATTTCGTTGGTTCTTTTGCAGATTGTTCTCATTCAGAAACAATTCCTTAAAATCGTTGTTGAGGTCAGTTATATTTACATATGGTATTTCATCTAAGTCAGCATGACTAACAGATTTGTAAGGCTCTATAATTTCAGAAATTGGTTGTAAATTATTGTCATCATTTGACTCTAACAAATATCCTTTAACGTTAAGATCGAAGTCAGATTCATGTAACAGGTCAACACTTATTCTTTCAAATATTTTTCTCCCATATTGACTTTCTGGCTCGTTTACAATATTATCTTCAAATTTTTCAAAGTAAATATTCTCTATTTTAGGAACATTCAATTTGATTTTATAACCATCTTTTTGAAAGAATTCTTTTGAATCTGCATCAATTAGAAGAATTTCTCTGTTTTCTTTTTTGGAAAGAACCAACAGACTAATCTTAATACCAGTCATTGGTTGTAACACCCCCGCTGGTAAAGAAATAACAGACTCTACAAGATGGTTCACTATCAAATATTTGCGAAGCTCCTTAAACTGTTTGCTATTATTAAACAAAACACTTTCAGGGACAATAATTGCAGCAACACCGCCATTTTTTAAGGCTTTAACAGCTCTCTGAATAAAAAGGAGCACAATTTCCTGAGTTCTAACAGGATATTTGCTTTCAATCTCAACAGAATTAATTCGCCCCATATATGGAGGATCAGAAACAACTATATCAGCAAAATCACTGTTGTTCTGAGATAATGAATCGTTACAGCTATATTCCTTAATAATTACACCATTACAAATGAGGTTCATTAAACTAAGAACAAAATCACTTTGATTTATTTCTTCTCCCCAGAATTGAAAATCATTAGTCGTATTTCTACTTACAAAGGTTGGAATTGATGCTTGCCCTGTTCCAGGGTTATACAGAACTGCATCTGAAAAAACATTTCTTTTAATTATTCTCCCTATTAACTCTGATAACTCATTTGGTATAGAAAGCTGACTATGTCTTATATTCCTTATTGGAGAATTGGCCAATATTTCAGAAAATATTCCACCAAATTCATGGTCTGACAATTTTGAAAAGTCATAGATAGACAGTTTTTTAATCTCATTATCAAAATTAAAAAGGGATGCATCTTTTAATATATCCTCTAAAAGCCTAATTAAAGATTCTAGTTTGTTTGAAAACCATTTAGAATTTGAATTTAAATCATTTGCAAAATTATAAAGGCCATTTAAGTCAAATTTAGCATTGGTATCGGTAATTAAAAGGATTTCGAAAAGCACTTTTCTATCAAGAATTCTTTTATAAAAGAAAATGAATGGAATTATTGCTTCTATTTGATTGTTTAATACTCCACTATGTGCATAAAAGTTGCGTGTTCTACTTTGCATCTCGAATGCAAGAGATAAAATGTCTTTTTTAAAGTCATTAATTCTATAAATCAAGCCATCATCACTTTTTTTAAATAAATGCTGATAATTATTTATGCGAGCACTAATTTGTGATGCTGGAATTAGTCCACCGTCATTACGAGAATATAGCTCTCTTTCGTTTATAATATTAGCTAGCTCCCTTGGAGACATCCCCCTATTCTGCTGCTTTAAAACATGTTCTATGGCTTCGTGCAATTTCATGATGCAAAAGTATTAAGTATTTGTGCGGTACATCTGCACACATTCATAATTGTTATTATTATTTTTAATTCTCTCGGCTATTCTTTCTCTAAAATGTATTGGTTCAAGAACTTCAATGTTTTCGCCAAATGAAAGCAGCAAGGCTTCAAGTTCATGATTAAGATACACATTGATTTCGATTGCCGTATAACTTTCGTTAATTTCTTTTATCCTTTGAGAGGCATGTAAGGGCTTAGTTCTTATATAATTCCATTGTCCTGAATATACTTTTATTTTAACTTTTTCGGGTTTAGATTGGTTATTGATACTAACGCCAATTACATCATAAAAAAGCTCTTCAAAATCTATATTATGTGATATAAACGGCATATCAGCTTCTTTAATTCCTTTAATCCTATCAAGAGCAATGTTGGTTAGGTTGCCATTTTCAGTTGTCCTTCCGATTATGAACCAGCGATTATTATACTGCTTTAAGTGATAAGGATGAAAGTGATACGTTAGTGCATTTTCTCTGTTAAACGGCTGATATTGAATTTCAAGAACTCGTTTGTGTACAATTGCATTGTATAAGACACTGATATACTCTCTACCTTCCAAGTCTGGATTGTCTTCAAAGCTGATAATTTGCTCATCTGTTTTAAACTTAAAACTTTGTTCTAATCGAGCTGTAAGCTCTTCTAACCACTCAAATTGTGGAAGTCCTTTGAATCTTGACAAGGTAAGTAAGCTTTCCTTTAGCTGCTGTGCTTCCAATTCATTTAATGGTTGGCTGCTTATAGAATAGGAAAAATCTTCGTAACGATAGAAAGCTCTACGGCCTTCTTTATAAATAATTATCGGTGCTTGATACCCTAAAGAGTCTTGCATAAATTTGAGATCCTCATAAACTTGACGTTTTTTTATTCCACTTGAGTTTGGGTCAATATCCAACAAAGCATCGTTACACGAATTAACTAAATCATTAATATCATACCTGCGACCTGGATTTCTTAGGCACTTGTCTAATGCATGATATCGTATTAAGGCATTTTTGTTTGTTGACATTTAATACTATTTTTAAATTAGTTTAATCTGAAAAATCCTATTATGGAGGTTTAATTCAGTGTCTCAAAAGTAGTTATTTTTGGGTTATCTGGAAAAACAAATAGGTATATACAAAACTCATAAAATAGTAGAAACTATAAATACAAATTAGGATGTATTCGTTTAATCCATGACAATCAAATTAGATTTATAAAAATTACTTTATTACATGACAATTCTTAAATATATATTGCGATGAGAATTTTATTATCTAACTTATAATCAATAATATAATATTCTTTTTGATGATCTTAAACCCTTCCCGAAAGCTATCGGTTCGACCCCGGCCCTGGGTACAAAAAGGAGCTCTCAACTTTGTTGAGGGCTTTTTTTTTAGTCATAACCCTAAAATCAAACAAAGAGCATAATGAATAGAGCTCCTTAAAAAAAGAATTAACCAAAAATAATGACATTGCAAAAAGGAATTGGATGGAAATCCAATGATGGATTTTTATTGAAAAACCCGATAGATACAATTGACAACGTATTATCAATTTTTTAAAGGTGTTGTCGAACATTCGTTTCATGAATTATATCTCCGGAGTTTCCAATTATCAAGATTGTTATTTATGAACGTTAACCATAATTCAACCCTCCATTCTATTCCATCACCTGCACTCTGGACTTAATAAATGCAGAATTTGGTTCTGTGATTGGGGCGTACTATACCTTATAAATACATATCAGTTAAGCAGTTTTGTATCTAATATTTTACTTGAGGAAGTAGCAAAAACAGTTATGGATTGGAAAATTATATTTCAGTCATTTCCCTCTCCATATCTTACTTCAATAATTGATTTGATAATGTATCGTATCCACAATCGCATTGAAAGTAGCCGAAGGACGCGCCTCAGTTAAGAGTACATTTAGGGTGTTATTTTCACTGTATGATTCCACCCGCCCAAAGCTCCTGCAAGAATTGATTCTTCAATATCGCCAATCTTACGATAATACGGGTTCATCGAAACTACGATTTGCCTTTTAATGGAAAACTCTGAGGCAAAGCTTTTTAGAGCGTATAAATATTGATGTGAGGTTAAGCGATTGATTTGGATAATTTTACTATTTATTACCGCTACTTTAAATTTGCAAGGATTATTTTTATCAAACTTTATAGAAACACTGGTGGATTTCAGAATGATGAATTGTGATGAAATTTTTTAATTAAGTTGAGGTTAATATTATAAACCCTGACAGGGTTCAAAACCCTGTCAGGGTTTAAGGGTTTAACTATCAGTTTTAAATCGAATCCACAATC
>JAFGWF010000263.1 GCA_016937295.1 Bacteroidales bacterium | reverse complement strand
GTGAAAGTAATTATTGCCGGTGCCGGAATGGCGGCTCATCTGCCTGGCGTTTTGGCAGCTCTCACACCTATTCCGGTGATTGGCGTGCCTATCGAGGCATCATTAGACGGCATGGATGCACTTTTAGCAATTGTGCAAATGCCTCCCGGAATTCCGGTTGCAACAGTGGCAGTCAATGGGGCTCTTAATGCCGGAATCTTGGCTATGCAAATCTTAGGCACAGGTGATGCCGATATTTTTGCCAAAACCATTGAGTATAAAGCAGGTTTGAAGGATAAAATAGTGAAAGCTAATAAAGAATTGGCGCAAATTAAATACGAATTCAAGACCAATTAATATGGAAGTTGATGTTTTCATCCCTTGTTTCATCGATCAGGTGTATCCTCAGGTGGGGATGAATATGATAAAAATTCTGCAAAAATTGGATGTAACGGTTCATTATAACCCTAACCAAACTTGTTGTGGACAAATGGCCTTTAACAGCGGCTATTGGGATGAAGCGCGTAGTCTTGGCGAGAAGTTTATGAAGGATTTTTCTGCAGGTAGAATAGTTGTTGGCCCCTCGGCAAGTTGTATCGGAATGGTCAAGAATTATTATCCTTTGATTTTTCACAATACATCGAAGCATAACGAGCTGAAGCAACTGCGGTCGAATATGTACGAGATTAGTGATTTTTTGGTTAATAAACTGAATGTTACACGATTAGGCGCTGTTTTCAATCACAAAGTAACGGTTCATGATGCATGTGCAGCCAAACGCGAGTATGGCCTGACTCACGAAGTTCGCACCTTGCTCAGCCATGTGAAAGGATTGGAGATTGTGGAGATGAAGGAAAGCGATGAATGCTGTGGCTTTGGTGGCACTTTCTCTGTAAAACATGAAGCTGTTTCAACAGCAATGGCCGAACAAAAAATTGAAAATGCCATGGCTACCGGTGCTGAGTATATTGTTTCAACCGAGTCGTCATGCTTGATGCACCAGGAAGCTTACATCAAAAAGCATAAACTTCCCATAAAAACCATCCATATAGTCGATATACTGGCTTCCGGTTGGGATTTATAGTCATGGAAATCAATCCTTTTGCTCCTCTGCGTTATAATTCCTACTCCGAATATTTCAAGAGGATATTTGGGGGTAGGATTCAGAAAGTAACCATAGATGCCGGATTTACTTGCCCTAACCGCGATGGCACCGTTGCACGAGGCGGCTGCACTTATTGTAATAACGACTCCTTCAATCCCTCCTATTGTCATCCCGAAAAACCTATTGCCACCCAAATTGATGAAGGGATAAGTTTTCATACCAATCGCTACCGTCGCGCAGAGGGGTTTTTAGCCTATTTTCAGGCCTATTCCAATACCTATAAACCTTTGGAGGAATTAAAAAAAATCTATGGCGAAGCGCTTAACCACCCTGATATTAAAGGAATTGTAATAGGCACTCGTTCTGATTGTATCGACCAGGAAAAATTGGCCTATTTTGCTGAAATTGCCAAAACGCATTATGTCATTATTGAATATGGCATTGAGTCGGTTTATGACGAAACCTTAATGCGAATCAATCGGGGGCATAACTTTCAGAATGTGGTTGACGCATTAGAATTGACCGCTTCCTACGGATTGCACACCGGTGGTCATTTGATTTTTGGTTTGCCCGGCGAAACAACTCAGATGATGATGGAATCGGTGGAAATTATCAATAAACTTCCTCTGAAAACCATCAAATTTCATCAGTTACAGATTGTTACAGGAACAGTAATGGGCATGGATTATCGAAGAAATCCGCAGTATTATCATTTACCTTCATTAGAAGAGTATCTCGATTTTATCACTAAATATATCTCAAAATTGAATCCGGTTTTTGTTGTGGAACGATTTGCAGGAGAGGTGCCACCAAATTATTTAATTGCCTCCGGTTGGAATGGTTTACGCTACGATCAGGTGCTCAACAAGATAATAAAAAAGATGGAAGTTGAAGATTTGTGGCAGGGAAAGGAGTTTTAAAAGGAATAGGGTGGGAATTTGATAATGCGGTAATTTTTTAATGCGATAATGCGATAATTGGGCTTTGTATTGAATTAGTGTAGATTTAGCTTTTGAATAAAGATAGCAGAAAAAAGAACCCGACCCCAGAGGGGTCGCATGTCTATAAAAAAGAATACCTATAGATGGTAAACCAAACTACAGACCCCAGCGGGGTCATATATGAAAAATTCAATTATAGCCTGAATGGAATATACGCTCCCTCTCGTGTCGTTGGACAAGTAAACACATTTACTTTTTGTATTGAAAAATACTGATTTTCAATGATTAAAGAACAAACTTGGTGAAAAAGCCTCGTCCTCCTTTGAACAAGCATTGAGCGTAGTCGAAATGAAGGAGGTGGACGCGAAGCGGACGGAGGATTGACTAATATAGTAATTTTAAAATGCGATAATTTTCATTTTTTTCCTTGCATTTTAAAAAAATACTATCTTTGGCTTTCTTAAATCGCTACATTAATTGCAGATGAATCACAGAATTT
>JAFGWF010000042.1 GCA_016937295.1 Bacteroidales bacterium | reverse complement strand
AGTTTTTGGTAAACTCTTAGAGAGATACGCGGAAGAATCCGGTAACAGTCAAGGCTTTATCGGCAGATTGCAGATATTGGCCAACGCTCATTTTGTTGTTGCGAACAAAATTTTGATTGAGAAGAGTGTTTTCTTGGTAGAATTTATTCAATTTACCAAGGGCAATTTTTTCAAGCATTGCTTCCGGTTTGCCTTCTTGACGAGCTTGTTCTTTGCCAATTTCAATTTCTTTGGCAATAGTTGTTTCGTCAACGCCGTCTTTGTCGATAGCTACGGGAGCCATAGCGGCAATTTGCATATTCACCTCTTTACCAATGGTGTCGATGTCGGCAACATCTGCCATATTCAATCCCATGATAGTTGCAAGGCGGTTACCTGGGTGCACGTAAGCAAATACTCGTGGAGCTGTGATAGTTTTGAAATCAACCAATTCGATTTTTTCACCAATTTTACCAAGCATTTCGAGAATTCTGTCGGCAACAGAAACGCCATCCATATCCAAAGCTTTCACTTCGTCGGCTGTTTGGCATTTGTTGGCAACAGCTAAATCACAAATTTTGGTAGTGAAACGGATGAAGTCTTCGTTTTTGGAAACGAAATCGGTTTCGCAACTAACATAGACTATGGCAGCATAACTGTGGTCGTCGCTTACTTTAGCGATGATACAACCTTCAGTAGCTTCACGGTCGGCTCTTTTATCAGCCACTTTCTGGCCTTTTTTACGAAGTATTTCAATTGCTTTTTCGATATCACCTTCAGCTTCCTGCAATGCTTTTTTGCAGTCCATCATACCGGCTCCGGTTTTTTTTCTGAGGTTGTTTACGTCAGCAGCAGTAATGTTCATGATCTTTGTATTTTAGGAGTTAAAAAATTAGTCTTCAGCACCAACTTCCTCATTATTTTTAGCTGTAGCTACTCTTTGAGGTTTTCTTTTGGGAGTTTCCTTTTCTTCACCTACGCTTTTGTCTTTCTCTAATTTTCTTTCAGTAAGTCCTTCTTCGATGGCGTTGCAAACATAATCGACAATAATTTCGATAGATTTTGCAGCATCGTCGTTGGCTGGAATTGGAAAATCGACCACAGTTGGGTTGGTATTGGTATCAACCATAGCAAAAACGGGAATACCTAACTTATTAGCTTCAGCCACAGCAATTTTTTCATTGTTGATGTCCACGATAAAAAGAGCGGAAGGAAGACGAGATAAGTCGGCAATGGAACCGAGGTTTTTCTCAAGTTTGGCTCTTTCGCGGCTAATTTGAAGTTTTTCTCTTTTGGAAAGTGAGGTGTAAGAGCTTTGGTCCATCATTTTGTCGATGGAAGTCATCTTGCGAACAGCTTTACGAATTGTAGAGAAATTTGTGAGCATTCCACCGGGCCAACGTTCTGTAACATAAGGCATTCCTGTTTTTTGAACACGGTCTGCTACAATTTGTTTTGCCTGCTTTTTAGTAGCTACGAAAAGAATTTTTTTGCCTGATTTAGCAATTTGACGAAGAGCAGAAGCCGATTCGTCGAGTTTAACTACGGTTTTGTGTAAGTCGATAATGTGGATACCGTTGCGCTCCATATAAATATAAGGAGCCATGTTTGGATTCCATTTACGCTTGAGGTGACCAAAGTGAACACCTGCATCTAATAATTCGTCGAAAGTGATTTTTGACATTCTAAAAAATTTAATTTGTTTACATTCCTTTAATTAAGCCAATTGTGCAGTAGCCCAAAAATGGAGTCTGCACAATTTGGATACTAAACAAGTTGTATTAACGCTTGGAGAATTGGAAGCGTTTTCTTGCTTTTGGTTGTCCGGGTTTCTTACGCTCAACCATTCTTGGATCGCGGCGCATCAATCCTTCTTTTTTCAAGACGGTACGATATTCAGGATCTATTTGAACAAGGGCGCGAGAAATAGCCAAACGCAAAGCTTCGGCTTGTCCGGTGATTCCACCGCCGTCGAGGTTAACTTTTAAATCGTACTTGCCAATATTTCCGGTTAACTCAAATGGCTGCAAGACTTTATACTGCAATACTCCGGTTGGAAAATATACTTTATAGTCTTTGTTGTTGATTGTGATAGTACCATTGCCGGTTTTCATATAGATTCTGGCAACTGCGGTCTTTCTACGACCGATAACATTAATTACATCCATCGCTATTTAATTTCGTTTAATTCTAATTTAACTGGCTTTTGTGCTTGTTGCTCATGCTCGGCACCTTCGTAAACATATAAATTACGGAAAAGCTGACTGCCTAATTTGTTTTTTGGCAACATGCCTTTAACAGCTTTTTCTACGGCTGCCGTTGGTTTTAGGGTCATCAACTCTCTGAACGAACGTTCGCGCTGACCACCCGGATAACCGGTGTGACGAATGTACTTTTTGTCTGTTGTTTTGTTGCCCGTAACAATGATTTTTTCGGCGTTGATGACAATCACATTGTCACCACAGTCGGCATGAGGCGTAAAGTCGGTTTTGTGTTTTCCGCGAA
The DNA here is from genome assembly GCA_016937295.1 of Bacteroidales bacterium. Lineage (GTDB taxonomy): Bacteria > Bacteroidota > Bacteroidia > Bacteroidales > UBA1556 > UBA6267. Next base: position 1,509 of record JAFGWF010000042.1, on the reverse strand, counting down.
GTACAAAAGCTACGCGGCTGGCAAGACGTCCTAAAACTTCTCCCTCAGCGTCCACAATGTACCACTTCTTGTCAACAGTGGCTGCATTGGCCGATATAGTTTTATAACTCAATGTATCCATTTCTGATAAATTGTTAATAATAAATAATTTGACTAACTCATAGATTTATGGAAAAATTCGGGCTCGAATCACGCACGACTTGCACCATCAAATCGTTTTTAGGCTAATTGTGACTCTTTGATTTTTCACATAAGAACTATTAAACCCCTCAAAATCAGCTAAATTAGCTTAGCCCATTTTTTGGGGCTGCAAAAGTACAATTATTTTTTATTTCTCTCCAAATTTTTTTCACTTATCTCATTGATTCTATTTCACTTTTATCGGAAACGTGAAATCTTAAAAAACTTTTAATTGTGTTTTGGAAAGTCAATTGTTGGTTTTGGACGATTTTGTTGTTTTTATTGGAGATGATGGGATATTTAATTGGGATTTTGAATAAAATCTTATATTTGCTGCTGAAAATAATTACCCAATTCATCAAAACTAAATTTATGATTATAAACAACAGCATATTTTTGCAAACGGATAGCCTTCTAAATATCCGACAAATAAATAAATTATCTAATTTGAAACAAATTGGAAAAAATTTGGAGGATAAGGGATATAATTTTTTTAAGAATTAGTGTAATACTTGACATAGCGGAAAAATTTGCTATTTATAAATCAGAGAATTAAAATTCATGGATAATAAAGTTCACAATCAGATAGTTAGTTTTATTTGGGGTATTGCCGATGATGTGCTGAGAGATGTTTTTGTTAGGGGGAAATACCGTGATATTATTTTACCTTTTACTGTTTTGCGGCGATTGGACGCACTACTTGTACCCACAAAAGAGAAGGTGCTCGAAGCGGTTGCGTTTATGGAACAGCAAAAAATTGACGACCGTTCGGCTTTAAAATCTGTAACAGGTTATCCATTTTGGAATACCTCAAATTTCACTTTTGAAAGCCTGTTAAACGATTCCGACAACATTGACAGCAACCTTGAAGTGTATTTGGACGGTTATAGCCCAAATGTTCAGGAAATAATCAGCAAATTCAAACTGAGAAATCAGCTTGAAAGCATGAAAGAGAATGAAATAACCTGGTTGCTGATTGAAAAACTCGCATCAAAAGAAATCAACCTTAGCCCCAACGAAGTTGTAAACGGAAAAGGTGAGAAAATGCCGCCGTTGACTAATTTGGGCATGGGCTATGTTTTTGAGGAACTTATCCGAAAATTCAACGAAGAGAACAACGAAGAAGCCGGGGAACACTTTACGCCAAGAGAAATCATTAAATTGATGACCCACATTTTGTTCCTTCCTGTAAAAGACCAGATTAAAAAAGGAACTTATCTGATTTACGACCCTGCTTGCGGTAGCGGTGGAATGCTTACCGAGGCTGAACAGTTTGCAGAAGCAGTAACAGGTCGGAAAGGTGGTTTTAATCTTTACGGTCAAGAGGTT
>JAFGWF010000262.1 GCA_016937295.1 Bacteroidales bacterium | reverse complement strand
GTGAAACCTTATGTAAAAACTTTTGAAAAATTGTTTGGAAAAGAGGTCTTTTATATCGAATCTTATCTTGCCTCAGAAGGTTATGTGGCTTATAAAACGCGTCCGGATGCTACCGGTATGGAAATGATTACTGACAATGGGATTTTTTACGAATTTGTTCCCTTTAACAATGAGAATTTTGATGAAGACGGTAACATTCTTCCCAATGCTAAGGCTGTTTGGCTCAAAGATGTTGAAGAAGGAGTTGAATATGCCTTGTTGATGAGTACTAATGCCGGTGCTTGGCGCTATCTCATTGGGGATACCATTATTTTTACAAACAAACAAAAGGCTGAAATTCAAATCACAGGGCGAACAAAGCAGTTTTTGTCGGTTTGCGGTGAACATCTATCTTTAGATAATCTTTCCCGTGCTGTCGAAATACTTCAGAATGAGACCGATGTCGAAATTTGTGAGTTTACGGTTTTTGCCGAGCCGTGGGATAATTTGTTTGGTCATCGTTGGTTTATTGGCACCGACCAACCCTTAGATTCTGAAAAAGCTGCCAAAATACTTGATGAGGCGCTTTCTGTTTTGAACGATGATTATCGTGTTGAGCGACTTGAAGCAATTCGTAATGTGGCAGTGGAGGTTTTGCCTTGCGAGGTGTTCTATAAATATATGGAAAAGAAAGGTAAATTAGGCTCGGCAAATAAATTTCCGCGAGTGCTTAAAGGCGAACGTATCTCCGATTGGCTTAACTATCTTAAAGAGTCAGGTAGTAAAAAATAGCTTTATTTTTCACAACTATGGCAGTGTAAATGAGCGGATTGGGTTTCTATCTGCAAGGTGGAATGGTGTATTTCAAAATCCTTTTCCAGTATCTCCTGAATTTCATGTATCATAGCATCCGTATGCTCGGTTGTTACCACAATATGCGCTGTCAGAGCCGAATCGGTTGTGCTTAAAGCCCATACATGGAGGTCGTGAATGCTTTTGACTTCCTTGATTTCTAAAATTCTTTGGTTGATTTTTTCAAGCTTTAAATCCTTCGGAACGCCGTCCAATGCAAGATTTAACGATTCGGAAAAGAGTTTCCAATTGGACCAAAGAATGACTGAAATTATAAACAGACTTATTGCCGGATCAATCCATAATATATTGGTTTTTAGGATAATGAGTCCGGCGATTACTACCCCCAAACTTACGGCAGCGTCGGCAGCCATGTGCAGAAATGCTCCTCGAATATTCAAATCATGTTTTTGTCCCCCCAAAAATAAAAGCGCTGTAATAGTGTTAATTACAACACCAATTCCTGCAACTATCATTACAATATCGGCCTGAACTTCTACCGGATTTCTGAACTTATCAATGGCATCCCAAGCGATGATGCTGATAGCTCCAAAAAGCAAGGTTGCGTTTAGCAATGAAACTAAAATAGTGGATTTTTTAAATCCATAAGTTTTTTTGTCGGTTGGTTTTCGTTTGGCAAGGCTCAATGCCGCCCATGCAAAAACTAAGCTTAGCACATCACCTGCATTGTGTCCGGCATCGGCTAAAAGGGCAGAGGAATGACCTACTAATCCATAAACGGCTTCAATAAGTACAAACGCCACATTCAGAATGATACCAATCAGAAAAGCACGATTGTATTCTGTTGGATGATGATGGTGATGATGACTGTGTGAATCCATAATAATTTGATTGATTCAAATTCTAAAAGAGTCCGCTGATAACTCCCTGATCATCAATGTCAATGTTTTCAGCAGCAGGAGTAATCGGAAGGCCGGGCATTCTGAGAATTGTTCCGGCTATTGGAACAATAAACCCAGCCCCGGAGTTTAATTTCACTTCCTGAATCTTGACAGTAAAACCCTGTGGACGACCTTTTTTGTATTGATCGTCTGAGAGAGATTTTTGGGTTTTGGCAATACAAACGGGAAGATTTCCATAGCCTAACGCTTCAATTCGGTCTAAATCTTTTTTGGCTTGAATAGAGTACTGAACATCGCCGGCTCCATAAATTTTTGTAGCGATTCGTTTGATTTTTTCTTCGTGATTTTCCTCAAAGCGATAGAGTGGTTTAAACTGATTTTCAGTACTTTCGATTTGATGAATGAGCATTTCTGCCAATTCTATTGCGCCGCCACCACCTTTGCCCCAAACATCAACCACAGCAACTTTTACGTTCCGTTGATGACAAAAATTTGAAACAATGTTGATTTCTTCTTCGGAATCAGCGCTGTATCGATTAATGGCCACAATTGGGTTGATGCCAAATTCTCTTATGTTTTCTATATGCTTTTCAAGGTTGTTAAGTCCTTCTTTAACAGCATTTTCGTTTGAAATTTCAAGTTCTTTTAGTTTGATTCCGCCATGATATTTCAAAGCTTTTATGGTTGTAACAATTACAGTTGCATGAGGTGTTAATCCGGCGTATTGCATTTTGATGTCGAAGAACTTTTCGGCGCCAAGGTCGGTAGCAAAGCCGGCTTCAGTTACGACATAATCCGAAAAAGTCATTCCCATTTTTGTGGCAATAATACTATTTGTTCCTTGTGCAATATTTGCAAATGGACCTCCGTGAATTATGGCAGGATTTCCTTCAATAGTTTGGACAAGATTAGGCATTAGAGCATCTTTCAATAAGGCTGTCATAGCGCCTGAAGCTTTTAAGTCGCGAGCAAAAACAGCATTTCCTTCAAAACTATCACCAATGTAGATATTACCTAATTTCTGGCGCAGTTGTGAAAGCGATTCAGACAGACAAAGTGCAGCCATAACCTCCGATGCCGCAGTGATGATGAAGCCTGTTTCTCTTGGAATTCCATAGGCAGTTCCCCCTAATCCGATAACCATTTTGCGAAGGGATCGGTCGTTCATGTCGATGGCTCTTTTCCAAACGATGGTTCTGGGGTCGATATTTAATTTATTTCCCGAATGTAAATGATTGTCAATCATTGCAGAAAGCAGATTATGTGCTTTTTCTACGGCATTCAAATCGCCGGTAAAATGCAGGTTGATATCCTCCATCGGGAGCACTTGCGACCATCCTCCTCCCGCTGCTCCTCCTTTTACTCCGAAAACCGGTCCTAAGGAAGGCTCCCTTAAAACAACTGTTGTTTTTTTGTTTAATCGGTTAAAAGCTTCTGAAAGTCCAATGCTTACTGTGGTTTTTCCTTCTCCTGCCGGTGTGGCTGTGATGGCAGATACTAAAATCAATTTGGATTTTTTTATCTTTTCTTCGTCAATTAAATCCAACATCAATTTCCCTTTATAATGCCCAAAAGGCAGGACTTTTTCTCCGGAAACGCCAAGTTTGGCTGCAATCTCTTCAATGCGGTGCATTTTTACGGATTGGGCTATTTCGATATCTTTCATGTTTTGTCGTATTTATCTTTTGTTCAATGCTTTATGATGTTTAAACTTTAAAATTATTTCCTTGTTTTAAACGCTTCAAATGTAGTAAAAGCCTTCATTCAGCCTTTCTAATCATTCTTAATTAATCTTAACCATTAATGTTTGTATTTTTGCCGGATGAATTTTTCGGGCAGACTCAGAATATTGCATTTAGTACGTTGGTATCCAAATAGATACGACTCAATGTTTGGCCTTTTTGTGCAACGTCACGTGGAAGCTGTGGCTTTGGCAAATGAGTGTATTGTAATTTATGCTCAGCCTGTTCCTAATTTGCCTGTTTCTATGGAATTTGAAATTGAAAAAACGGAGAATATTCTTTGCTTAAGCGTTTTTTATCGAGAATCGAAATCGAGTTTTCCTCTAATTTCTGATTTTGTAAAAGGCTGGAAATACCTCAAGGCAATTAGGTTAGCATTGGGTTGGCTTAAAGAAAATTCCATTACCTTTGATTTTATCCATGTTCACGTGCTCACTCGCCTTGGTTTAGTGGCTTTGTGGTTCAAGATTAAAATGGGAATTCCGTTTGGAATAACTGAGCATTGGAGCAGATATTTGCCTGAAACAAATGGTTTTCAGGGGGTTATCCGAAAAACTCTTACGCGGTTTTTGGTTCGCAGAGCTTCTTTTGTGAGCACGGTTACCTTAAATTTGCAAAAAGCCATGATGTCCCACAATTTGTTTAACCAGAATTATTTTGTTTTGCCAAATGTGGTGAATACGAGAATGAATTATAATCCTGCGATTTTGAAAAATGATGTCTTCACCTTTATTCATATTTCAACTTTTGATAATCAGGCTAAAAACATTCAAGGAATCATTAATGCTATTGCTGAACTTTCGGCACAAAGGACTGATTTTAAGTGTGTTTTTGTTGGTGAAGGTTTCGATTTTGACGCAATGAAACAGTTGGCTTCAGCAACGATTTCTAATGAGGAATGTTATGAATTTACCGGACTTTTGGAACATGAAGTTTTAGCGACTCGAATGATGCAATCGCATGTTTTATTGCTGTTTAGCAACTATGAAAATTTCCCGGTGGTAATCAATGAAGCCTTGACTTTAGGATTGCCGGTTTTATCCACAGATGTTGGGGGAATTTCAGAGGTAATAAATTCCGAAAATGGCGTTCTTGTCTCTCCACGAAATGTGAAGGAATTAGTACATGCTATGTCGAAATTTGTGGATGGATATTATTCATTTAAAAGTGATGAGATTCGTCAAAAATTTTCGGAAAGCTATTCTGCTGAAAATATTGGTAAATTGTTGAATAACTATTATTTGCAAGCTTTAAAAAGATGATAAACTATGTTATTTCGTAAAAATTATTTAAGAATATTCTTATTTATCATTACCGTAATCGCTATTTGGATTGCTGTCAGTTCTCGGTGGAGTGGCGAAAAATGGCAGCAAATTGTTCAAGCTGACGGAAGAGGATATTATGGGCATTTGCCTGCTGCCTTTATCTACGATTTTACATATAGTTTTCATTTGCCGGTGGAAATTGAAAAATTAGAGTTTGATTATGTTTACATAAAGCCCGACAAGAATGGTAATTTCTACAATAAGTATTATGTTGGAACGGCTGTCTTACAAGCTCCATTTTTCTTGATTGCTCACGGTGTTTCCTATCTGGCCGACAAACCGATGGATGGTTATTCCAAGCTTTATTTTAAGTTTTTTCATCTGGGCGGTATTTTTTACTTAATCTTGGGATTATGGTTTTTGGCTAAGTTTCTTCGCAATTATTCCACAAATATTCTTCATATTCTGCTCACTCTAACTTTTGTCTATTACGGCACAAATCTTTTCTATTATAGTCTCTACGAGAGTAGTTTATCTCACCTCTACAGTTTTACTTTGTTTAGTGCTTTTGCCTATTTTGCGCACCGTTTTTATCACAATTTTCGACCGTGGCAAATTGTTGTTTTGGGGTTTTTAATGGGATTAATTGTTATTGTTCGTCCGATTAATGCCATCGTAATTCTATCCTTGCCATTGATAGCCGGCTCAAAGGAGACTTTTTTCAATGGGTTTAAAAGATTAAAAACCAATCCCTTAATGCTTTCTGCCGGATTGCTTACCGGTATTGCGGTAATTTTTATTCAACTGTTGGAATACAAACTCGGCACCGGAAATTGGTGGATTTTTTCTTACACCAATGAAAGCGGCTTCAACTGGAGTGGAGCGCATATAATTCCATTTTTGTTTAGTTACAAAAAAGGGCTGTTTTTATATACGCCAATGTATCTGCTGATTATATTTTTAAGTTTTAAAATGCTTAAAATCAACCGTTTTCAATTTATTTCTTGGTTGTTTTTTGTATTTGTTTCCATTTATGTTTTGAGTGCTTGGTGGCAGTGGTGGTATGGTGGAAGTTTTTCTTCGAGGGTTATGGTCGAGTATCTTCCGTTTTTTGCTCTGGCTTTGATTCTCAGTTTTGAATTTATTAAAAACATGAAAATCAAAGGTTTGATAATTGGGCTATTGAGCATATTCACTGTTATTTGTGTAATTCAAACAATTCAATTCCACTATGGATTGATTCATTTTGTGGATATGGATAAAGATTGGTATTGGCGTGTTTTTTTAAAAATTCCGTAGATGAAAAGTTTATCAAAAATAGTTTTATTTCCCTTTTTTATTCTCTATTACTTAGTGATTTCAATTCGTAACATATTGTATGATAGGGAAATATTTCGTGCTTCAAGTTTTGATGTTCCAATTATTAATGTTGGCAATATGAGTGTTGGCGGCAATGGAAAAACTCCATTGGTTGAGTATCTTGTTAATGAGTTTTCTGATACGTGGAAAATGGCGGTTTTAAGTCGTGGATATGGCCGCAAAACCAAAGGTTTTAGCGAAGTTTTGCCCAACGATTTGGCCGTTAACTCTGGGGATGAACCTTTGCAAATAAAAAGAGCCTTTGGAGAAAAAATTCATGTATTTGTGGGTGAGGATAGGGTGGAAGCTGTGACGAAAATTATGTTTCAATATCCTGATATTCAAGTGATAGTTTTAGATGACGCCTTTCAGCATAGAGCTATTAAAGCCGGATTGAATTTGCTCTTGACCGATTTTTCTAAACCGTTTTTCAAAGACGCCTTATTGCCTTTTGGACGTTTGCGCGAACCGAAAATCGGGGCTAAAAGAGCCAATATTATTCTTGTTACCAAATGCCCTCAAACGCTTCCGGAGTCAACAAAGAATTCCTATCTTGTTGAATTGAAAAACTTTAGCAATGATATTTTCTTCACAGGGCTGAATTATGCCGAAATAAAATCGTTGACAAACCGCGT
>JAFGWF010000261.1 GCA_016937295.1 Bacteroidales bacterium | reverse complement strand
GGTATTAAACCATTTAAAAACGAAATACATGTCAATTATCGAGAAAATAAAGTCCAATCCAAAAACCAAATCCTTAGCGCTTTGGATGCTGATGCCAAGAAATCAGGCTCGACCACGTCTTTGGGTCAAACTATTTTTAAATCCACTAAAACATCATCGTGGAAAACACAGCTTGATTAGGCGGCGGGTAAGGTTAGACGTGATGCCTTTCAATCATTTCAGTCTGGGAGACGACTCCACTATCGAAGATTTTTCGACCATCAACAACGGTGTTGGCGATGTGCTGATTGGCGACAGAACGCGGATAGGAATGAGCAACGTGCTTATTGGACCGGTGCAAATTGGCCACGATGTAATGTTTGCCCAAAATATTGTTTTGTCAGGGCTCAATCATGGCTTTGAAGATATCGACATTGTTCCTCATCTTCAGCCGGTTAGCAAAGCTCCAATCCATATCGAAGACGAAGTTTGGGTGGGTGCAAATGTAGTGATAGTGGCCGGCGTAAAAGTGGGGAAACACGCCGTAATTGCAGCCGGAGCGGTTGTTACCAAAGATATCCCCGCATATTCGGTGGCCGTTGGTAATCCGGCACGAGTGATTAAGAAATACAATTTTGAAACTAAAAAATGGGAAAGAACATCATGAACAAAATTGCAAAATATCTCAACTACGGCAATGCTTACATTTCGAGTGGCGACTTCAGAAGCCTCCTCGATTCCGTTCGATTTTTACTATTGAAAAAAGGCGCACTCCGTACTCGCGTTGCTGACAGCCATTTGGGGAAAATAAAAATCCGTCAAGGCACAAACGATTTTCAGTTTGCCAACTACTATTACGAATGGAATGTAAAATCTTATATTTTAAGCATTTACCACGATTTCAACATATTCATCGACATCGGCTCCGGCATCGGTGATTACAGTTTATTGATGGCTAAAAAGGGGCTTCTCTGTTTTGCTTTTGAACCAATTGCCGATAATTTTAAAACGCTGACCGAAAACGTCCGATTGAACCGTTTGGAACGCCGAATCAAACCCTTTCAATTGGCTCTTGGAAATGCCCAAACTACCGTAGATTTTGCTGTTACACAAGTCAATACAGGCGCATCACACCGAGCCGACATTCATCTATCCGATAAAATTCCTGTAAAATGTAATGAAAAAGTTAAGGTGGAAAAGTTAGACAATCTCTTCCTTGATTTTGGGCTTACTAAACAAGACCGAGTATTGATGAAACTCGACATGGAAGGTATGGAAGTGGAAGGAATTGCCGGAGCTTTGGATTTTATAAGAACCTATCCCAACCTGACCATTATCGCCGAAGCAAAGCATAGCGGTGATGATGAAATCATAAACACGTTGAAAAGCATTGCAGAATTTGAATTTGGCAGAGTGGACGATTTGAATATTTACGCACATAAAATCAATAACTTATAGATTATGAGTATTCTTGAAATAAGCTTTTGGGTTCTGATTTTCATAGTTTTTTACGCATATATCGGCTATGGAATTTTACTTTACATTTTAATAAAGATTAAGCGGATTTTCAAGGGGAAACCCGAAAACCCAAATGCTGATGGACGTTATGAGCCGGATGTCACCCTTTTCGTAACAGCCTTCAACGAAAGGGATTATGTCGATTTGAAGATTGGCAATTCGTTGGACATGGAATACCCACGCGAGAAACTGCATCTGATTTGGGTAACCGATGGGTCGAATGATGGCACGCCGGATTATATCCGCCAGAAATATCCTTTTGTGGAGCTTTACCACGAAGATGCACGCAATGGAAAAATTGCTGCAATGAATCGAGGAAGTAGATTTATTAAGACTCCAATAGTAATTTTTTCGGATGCGAATACCATGCTCGGCACCGAGTCGATTCGCCGGATTGTTAACCTTTTTGCCAATCCTAAAGTGGGGTGCGTAAGTGGCGAAAAGCGCATTTACAGCAAGGAAGCCGATAATGCGGCAGGAGCCGGAGAAGGCATTTACTGGAATTACGAAAGCACCTTAAAACGCTGGGATGCAGAGCTATATTCCGTGGTGGGCGCCGCCGGTGAATTATTTGCCGTGCGAACCGAACTCTTTGAAGAAGTGGAAAAAGATACGCTCTTAGACGACTTTATCGTGTCGCTTCGCATCGCCATGAAAGGACTCACCATTCAATACGACCCACTTGCTTATGCCATCGAAAACAGCTCGGCGAACGTAAAAGAAGAACTCAAACGAAAAATCCGAATTGCTGCCGGAGGTATTCAATCGGTGGTGCGACTACGCAAACTACTCAATCCTTTTCGATACGGAGTGCTTAGTTTTCAATACATTAGCCATAGAGTCTTGCGCTGGACCCTCGCTCCTCTCTCCTTACTGTTTATCTTCCTTTTCAATATGATTCTCGCCTTGCAAAATCAATTTGAGCCGCAAAATATCTATACGATAATTTTCTATTTGCAAATTCTCTTCTACGTTTTTGCATTGCTTGGCTGGTTTCTCGAAAACAGAAATATAAAAGTAAAAATCCTGTATATTCCATTCTACTTTTTCATAATGAATTACGCCGTTTACAAAGGCTTTTTCAGATATCTAAAAGGAAAACAATCCGTCAACTGGGAACGAGCCAAAAGAGCCGGAGGGTAAACATAGCAAATAAGTTAATTAAAAACCAGAAACCCCTCTCAGAATGACTCTGATAATCAAATCAATAAAGGAGGTGGAAGGGAAGAGATATAAAACCCATAAAACCAAAGTATTCCGTACCTGACAGCACTGGTTTGGAATATGAAACTAAAACCGTTTTATGGATTGTTGAGATTTCTCCCCCGATAGCCTTCGAGGTTGAAATGACCCGCACTTGTGGGCTGAAAAGAAGGAGAGGGATTGAGATTAACACTTCCATCTCTAAGCAAATATCGGAGCTGTGCTCGGTTTTAAGGGTGGGAAGAAGTGGATTCATGGTATTTATTAACAACCAAACATTTCTTATTCCAAATCAAGGATAATCAAAATATTTTCTTTCACTTTATCAATCAATGCAGAAGGCAAATCGCCAATCTTTTTTACCAATCTCAAATTATCAATCGCTCGGATTTGGTCAATCATGATATCGCAGTCTTCGTTCAAATTGGCCATACCCTTTTTTAAATGCACTCTCAAAATCTCTGCATCGTATTCGATTTTAGTTGTAATCGGACAGATAATCGTTGATGGATGGGGTATTTTATTTAACAAATCAGTTTGGAGAACCAATACAGGTCTTGTTTTTCCGGGCTCTGTCCCAATCCGGGGATTTAAATCTGCAATCCAGATTTCGTATTGCTTAATCAACATAATCAATCTTTTCAAATTCCTGTAAAATCCTGACTGAGTCATTTTTGACCAAATTGGATTCACTTTTAAGGCGCTCTTCTAATAATTGTCTCCGCTGAAGTTTATTATAATAGTCTATAGCCTCATTTATATATCGATTTCTGGGAATCTTAATCCGAGAAAGAATATTTTCCGTTTCGCCGAAAATCGAATCGTCTATTTTTAAAGAAACCGTTTTCATAATTTAATCATTTGTTATTGCAAAAGTATATCATTTTAGTATATTATTCAAGTATATTTT
>JAFGWF010000041.1 GCA_016937295.1 Bacteroidales bacterium | reverse complement strand
AATTTTGCAACACCCAAAAATAATAAATATATATTGATTTACAAGGACTTATGAGGGTGTTGCAAAAAAGTGCGTAAAACAGGAAAAAATGAACGCCCAGTTGCTAACAAAGTGTAAAAATAGTAGCCGGGAAGTAGATTTCACAAGCCTTGTAACGCACTTGAATATCCATGTATTTTGACAGGACTGGAAAGCCGACCCTCAAGCCGACTCAATGTTTTTTACTTTTTGCCCACCAAGCATTTTTTAAACAATTGCCAACCCACAATTGCACATTTGTTTTTGCCCCGACACACGGAGCCAACCATTCGGCAAAATTAAAAGAACCATTTTTTGTCGACTTACAGATTAATGCTAACTTTGTCATTCATAATATTTAAATGTTTTGAGAAATATTTTAATCATAGACGATGAGGAAAAGTTAAGAAATCTTTTGACAAAGATTATTAGCTACGAGGGTTTTAAAGTACACCAAGCCAGTAATTGTAAAATGGCATTAAAAATTTTGGAGCAGTTTGGAGTTGATGTTGTGATATGTGACGTAAAGCTGCCTGATGGCAATGGGGTTGAGCTTTCAAAAGAAATTAAAAATAAGTACCCTGTAGTAGAAATAATTCTTCTTACAGCTTATGGTAATATTCCGGATGGCGTTCAGGCAATTAAAAATGGGGCTTTTGATTATATTACCAAGGGCGACGACAATAATAAAATCATTCCCTTGCTATATCGTGCAATTGAAAAAGTAGAACTGGCAAAACGTGTTCAGCATTTAGAAAAACAACTTGGCGAAAAATACTCTTTTGAAAAAATAATTGGAACGTCAAAACTCATACAAAATGCAATTTTCCTTGCAAGAAAAGTGGCTGATAGTGATACAACCGTTTTACTTACTGGAGAAACCGGCACAGGAAAAGAAGTATTTGCACAAGCGATTCATCAGGAAAGTAGCCGAAGAAACAAGAACTTTGTTGCAATCAACTGTTCTGCATTTAGTCGAGATCTTTTAGAAAGTGAATTTTTCGGACACCAAGCAGGTGCGTTTAGTGGAGCTATTAAAGATCATAAAGGACTTTTTTATGAAGCCAATAACGGCACTATTTTTCTTGATGAAATTGGGGAGTTGGCATTGGACTTACAAGCCAAATTGCTAAGAGTAATTGAAACCGGTGAGTTTTTTAAAGTGGGCGAAAGTAAAGCAACCAAAGTAAATGTTCGCATTATTGCTGCCACAAACCGGGATTTGCAAAAAGAAATAGAAAGCGGAAATTTCAGAGAAGATTTGTTTTACCGTATTTCTGCTTTTCAGATTAATTTGCCGGCCTTACATGAAAGAGTAATTGATATTGAGTTTCTTGCAAATCATTTTATACAAATGTATTCAATAAAAGCCAATAAGAAAGTGGTTGGAATTTCGGATGATTGCATCAATGCATTAAAACTACATCAATGGAAAGGGAATATTCGAGAACTTAGAAATGTGATGGAAAGGTGTGTTATTTTGGCTGAAAGTACAGAGATTACAGCTGATTTGCTACCTATGGAAATTCAAAGAACTGAAACATTATTTTCAAAAAACAAACCATTTTCTACTTTTGAATTAGCAAGTGCCGAAAAACTGCATATTCAAAAGGTTTTAAATCACACCAACGGAAATAAAACCAAAACTGCTCAGTTGCTTAATATTGCCCTGACCACGCTTTACCGCAAGATTGAAGATTATAATCTTTAATTTTCCATTCATAATGCTAAGCCCAAACCTTTCAAAACGATAGGGTTCGTTTTTCCTGTAAATTCAGGACTAATTCAAATCTCATTCATTTTTAGTCAGTTATAAAGCATTCCCAAAAAAGGGAACATGAATTGGTATGTCTTTATTGAAATCAAAAACGAAAAATAATGACAACGTTTATTCTCATTGCAGTCGGAGTGCTGGTCTTCGCTCTATTCTTTAAATCAATTGACTTTTTTGAAAAAATTTAAAAACAACGTTAGAAAAAAAAAGCTATGACAATTCTATTCATTATCGCAATCGCAGTATTTGCCTATTTGGTTTATGTACTGCTCAAACCTGAAAAAATTTAAAACTATGAATACAGAGATACTTGGAGTAATATTTATGTACGCTCTGGTGGTTGCTCTGGCCATACCACTAGGCAGATATATAGGCAAGGTATTTTCTTACCAGAATACCTGGCTTGACAAAATTTTCAACCCAATTGATAAGCTGTTCTTTAAACTTAGCGGTATAAATCCCGAAAAGGAAATGAACTGGAAACAGCATTTGGTAGCACTGTTAACTATCAACCTTGTATGGTTTCTCGTTTCCATGTTCACATTAATGAACATGAGCTGGTTGCCGCTCAACCCCGATGGAAATCCGTCTATGAGTGCTGACCTTGCATTTAATACATCGGTAAGTTTTGTTACCAACACCAACCTTCAGCATTATTCAGGCGAAACCAGCCTTTCTTACCTGGGGCAACTAATTTTGATGCTGTGGCAGTTTATCAGCGCTGGAACCGGTATTGCCATTGGCGCCGTGGTGTTTGTAGCGATGAAAGAACGTACCACCGAAAAATTAGGCAACTTCTACAGCTTTTTTGTGAGAAGTTGTACCCGTATCTTATTCCCTCTTGCCATGATAGGTGCCACTATCCTGGTTTTAAATGGTTCTCCAATGACCTTTAAAGGCAAGGCAACCACCACCACGCTCGAAGGAGCTACACAACAAATCAGTCGAGGCCCGGTTGCCGCGTTCGTAATCATCAAACAATTGGGAACAAACGGCGGCGGATTTTATGGCCCGAATTCAACCAATCCGATGGAAAACCCAAATTACCTCACCAACATCGTTGAAACCGCAAGTATCTTTTTAATACCCATTGCCATGATTTTTGCCTTCAGGTTTGTAATTCGAAGGAAAAAACTGGCCTGGACAATTTTCGGGGTAATGACTACAGGTTTTCTCCTATTGGTAATTCCATCAATCTTTAGTGAAATGAATGGGAATCCTGCCATTGCGCACATGGGTATTCAACAAAACATGGGCAGTATGGAGGGCAAAGAAGTCAGGTTTGGTCCGGCAGCATCGGCGTATTGGGCGGTTAATACAACCTGTACCAGCAATGGTTCGGTAAATGCCATGCATGACAGCATGATGCCGATAACCGGAATGGCCGCCCTTTTAGGTATGATGGTCAATAGTTTCTACGGCGGAGTTGGCGTGGGCTTTTTAAATTTTTACATCTTCATTATAATCGCTGTTTTCATTTCGGGGTTAATGGTGGGACGAACGCCTGAATTTCTGGGCAAAAAAATTGAAGCCAAGGAGGTGAAAATTGCTATGATTATTGCTCTGTTGCACCCCTTTTTCATCCTTGTGGGTACGGCACTGGCCAGCTATTTGTATGTTGGCAATCCGGCCGAATACGCCGGTTGGCTCAATAATCCTGGTTATCATGGGTTCAGTGAGATGCTTTATGAGTTCAGCTCGGCTTCGGCAAACAATGGAAGCGGGTTTGAAGGACTGGGTGACAATACCATGTTTTGGAATGTTTCCACCGGTTTGGTCATGTTGCTTGCCAGGTACCTGCCTATTATCGGCCCTGTGGCAATTGCCGGAATCCTGGCAGCTAAAAAATACATTCCCGAAGGTGCAGGAACCTTAAAAACGGATACGGGCACTTTTGGTCTGATGATATTTGCAGTCATGTTCATTGTTGTTGCCCTGTCATTTTTTCCTGCCTTAGCACTTGGTCAGCTGGCCGAATATTTCACATTGTATTAGTAATTAAAAATTTAGAATTAAGAAATGAAATCACAAAATACATCCTTGTTTCAAAAGGATCAGGTTCAGGAAGCCTTTAGGGAATCCTTTGTAAAACTCGACCCAAGGAAAATGATTCACAATCCTGTAATGTTTACCGTCGAAATTGGTAGCATTGTAATGTTGGTAGTAACCTTATTCACCCTAACCGGTGACAATTCGCAGGGAAGCTTCGGTTATAACTTCACCGTATTTCTACTCCTGTTTGTAACTTTACTATTTGCCAATTTTGCCGAAGCCATAGCCGAAGCAAGAGGGAAAGCCCAGGCAAACAGCTTGCGAAGTACTAGGGAAGAAACTCCTGCGAAGCTGGAAAATGGTGAAACAATTTCATCATCCCAACTTAAAAAAGGTGATATCTTTATTTGCGAAACAGGAGATATAATCCCAACCGATGGGGAAATCATAGAAGGATTGGCTACCATTGACGAAAGTGCCATTACCGGTGAAAGCGCACCCGTAATTCGTGAAGCCGGGGGTGATAAAAGTTCGGTAACAGGCGGTACAAAAGTACTTTCCGATAAAATTAAGGTAGAAGTCACTACACAACCGGGTGAAAGCTTTTTGGATAAAATGATTGCCCTGGTTGAAGGGGCTTCCAGGCAGAAAACACCTAATGAAATTGCATTGACCATTTTACTGGCAGGGTTCACACTGGTTTTCATTATTGTAACAGTTACGTTAAAACCTTTTGCAGATTACGCCAATACTCCCATAACCATTTCGGCATTCATCGCATTGTTTGTATGCCTTATCCCCACAACTATTGGTGGTTTGCTTTCGGCAATTGGCATTGCCGGCATGGACAGGGCTTTGCGAGCCAATGTAATTACCAAAAGCGGTAAAGCCGTAGAAACCGCAGGTGATATTGATGTATTGCTTTTGGACAAAACCGGAACGATTACCATTGGCAACAGAAAGGCAACCAAATTTTATCCGGTTCAAGGAATTGACGAGAAACATTTTATAAAATTAGTGGTTTTAAGCTCAATGAGCGATGAAACACCCGAAGGTAAATCCATTATTGAATTGGCAGGTATCAATCCAATGACTTATCAATTAACGAATCCCCATTATATAAAATTTACTGCCGAAACCCGCAGTTCAGGAATCGACTTTGACGATAAACGCATCCGAAAAGGGGCATCAGATGCTATCAAAGAACTCTGCAAAAATGCAGGAAACGTCTTTCCTAATGAAACGGACGAAAAAGTAAAAACCATTTCTACTAAGGGTGGAACCCCATTGGTAGTTTCTGAAAATGAAAAAGTGATTGGTGTTATTGAATTGCAAGACATCATTAAGCCAGGTATTCAGGAGCGTTTTGAACGCCTGCGCAAAATGGGTATCAAAACCGTAATGGTAACAGGCGACAACCCACTTACGGCAAAATATATTGCCGAAAAAGCTGGTGTGGATGATTTTATTGCCGAAGCCAGACCTGAAGATAAAATGGAATACATCAAGAAGGAACAAGCCGAAGGACGTTTGGTTGCCATGATGGGAGACGGTACAAATGATGCCCCAGCATTGGCTCAGGCAGATGTGGGGGTAGCCATGAACAGCGGAACACAAGCCGCAAAGGAAGCCGGTAATATGGTTGATCTGGACAATGACCCTACCAAACTGATCGAAATTGTGGAAATCGGTAAACAATTGCTTATGACACGGGGCGCGCTTACAACTTTCAGTATTGCAAATGATGTGGCAAAATACTTTGCCATTATCCCTGCCTTGTTTATCACAGCAATCCCGGTGTTGCAGGGTTTAAACATTATGCATCTGGATAGTCCTGCTAGTGCTATACTGTCGGCAGTTATTTTCAATGCCATCATCATCCCGTTGCTGATTCCGTTGGCCTTACGAGGAGTAGCATATAAACCCATAGGGGCAAGCGCATTGCTTCGCAGGAACTTATTTATTTATGGGCTGGGTGGTATTATTGTTCCTTTCATCGGGATCAAATTGATTGACTTATTGGTTTCAACACTCATTTAATAATTAAAAAAAATGAAAAAGAATATAGTACCCGCAATAAGGCTTACCCTGGTAAGCATGGTTTTCTTTATGGGCATTTACACTCTGGTTATACTCGGGATTGCCCAACTGGCGCCCAACAAGGGAAACGGATTAACCATAACACAAGATGGAAAAACCTATTATATAAATGTAGGACAATCCATTAACCAGGATAAATATTTCTGGTCTAGGCCATCGGCAGTCGATTACAACGCAGCAGGTTCGGGCGGAAGTAACAAAGGCCCATCAAACCCAGAATATCTTGCTGAAGTTCAAGCGCGCATTGATACATTTCTGGTTCATAATCCGGGAATCAATAAAGCAGATATCCCTGCCGACCTGGTGACTGCAAGCGGGAGCGGGCTGGACCCACATATTTCTGTACAAGCAGCCAAAGTTCAGGTTAAAAGGATTGCGGAAATTCGTGTGCTTTCAGAAGACACCCTGCTTCAGCTAATTCAAGAAAATACCGAAAAACCTTTGTTAAGTTTATTTGGTACGGAAAGGATAAATGTATTAAAGTTAAATCTCGATTTGGATAAAATCTCAAATAATTAAACAATGAAAAAAAAATATTCTAACCTGATAATACTTACAATCTTATTCATGGGGTTTCTTATTCCTTTTCAGGAATTAAAAGCACAGGAAAAGGACACAACTTCGCCGTTTTCAGTTAACATCGATTTTTATACTGGCTATGTGTGGCGTGGTACTTTATTTTCAGGTCCATCAGTTCAGCCATCACTGTCATGGCAACACAAAGGATTGAAAATCGGAGGCTGGGCCTCTCAGGATTTTGCAGGAACCTACAACGAAGCTGACCTTTATGTAACTTATAGTTTTAATTTTGGTTTGAGTTTAGGCATTACGGATTATTATTATCCCGGACTCAGTTATTCTGATTCTTCAGAAACTACAGGTTCTCATGCATATGAGATTAATCTTGTCTATACGATTGGAAAATTGTCATTGGCGGCCAATTATGTACTTAACAAAGCCGGAGGTGCAGCATCAGCAGGTGCTGACACCTATGTTGAATTGAAATACAATTTCAAAAATATTGGCATATTTGCCGGTGTTGGCAATGGATGGTTAACCATTGAAGAACCCGGGAAAGGTGATAAATTTGGCTTAGTAAATATTGGTGCAAGCATTTCAAAAGAAATAAAAATCACTGATAAGCTTTCGATTCCTTTAAATGGTTCGGTGATCTGGAATCCACAGGCTGAACAGTTCTATATCGTTGCAGGTTTCTCGTTATAATGAAGTTTTGAATATGCCACGTTGTCAATTCTATATCGGGTGCAAATATTTTAACTTTGTTTAAATTCTTTAAGGATAATGGAAAAAGAACAAAATGTCCAGCATTTTCTCGATTTGATAAAAAAATCAAGAAAAGGTAAGTTTAAAATCTACATCGGCATGAGTGCCGGTGTAGGTAAAACCTACCGTATGTTGCAGGAAGCACATATTTTACTCCGGAACGGGATTGACGTAAAACTTGGGTATGTAGAGACTCACGGACGCGAAGATGTTGAAAATCTGCTTCAGGGTTTGCCTATAATTCCCCAAAGGAAAATTTTTTACAAAAGCAGGGAATTGGAAGAATTGGATTTGCAGGCAATACTGAATTTAAGGCCTGAGGTAGTGATTATTGATGAACTGGCGCATTCCAACATCCCCGGAAGTAAAAATGAAAAACGCTGGCAGGACATTCTTGAAATTATTGATGCAGGTATTAATGTGATTAGTGCCATCAATATACAGCATATTGAAGGGTTAAATGAGGAAGTTAAGACGATAACGGGCATAGAAACCAGGGAGCGTATCCCTGATAAAGTATTGAGTCAGGCCGATGAAGTAGTGAATATTGACTTCCCCGCCGATGAACTCATTACAAGGCTTAAGGATGGCAAAATTTATACGAAAGATAAAATTGAAACTGCCTTGAGCCATTATTTTAAAGCAGAAAACCTTTTGCAGTTAAGGCAGTTGGCGCTCAAAGAAGTAGCCTCTCAGGTCGAACGGAAAGTGGAAAGGGAAGTTTCCAAAAGTATTCCGCAGTTCCATGCACGGTTTCTGGGATGTATCAGTACAAATGAACAAACAGCCAAAAATGTTATTCGTAAAACAGCTCGTCTTGCTAATTTCTATAACAGTAAATGGTACGTGCTGTATGTACAAACACCCAAAGAGAGTCCTGACAAAATTGCTCTTGACAAGCAAAGGCACCTGATAAACAATTTCAAACTGGCCACGGAAATGGGTGCCGAAATTATTAAAATAAGCAGTAATAAAGTAGCCAAAGCTATTATCGAACAGGCAGTTGAACGTGAAGTCACTACAGTTTGTATTGGCAGGCCACGTATTAATTTATTGAAACTGATTTTAGCAACGAATATTTTTAACGACTTGATGAAAAAACTTTCATCAAATAAAATTGACATTATAATACTTTCATAAATGAAAATCAAATCAAAACTGATATTAGGTCTGGGGGCGTTATTTAGCCTGATTATATTTTTAAGCATACTTGGAATTTTAAAAATTAATTCCCTGTCAAAAGCCACTGAAAACATTCTGGTTGACAACTACAGAACGCTCGAATATGCAAGGGACATGTTAAAAGCGCTGGACAAGATACACGCAGATGAAAAAGCAATTGATATTTTTAAAGACAACCTCACGAAGCAACAAAACAACATTACTGAAATCGGAGAAACTGAGCTTACAGACAGCCTTGCCGCACATTTCATCAAGTTAATCCAAAATCAATCAGATACGCTTGCCCCCTTTGAAATAAGAAACGACTTGAATCGTATCGTGCATTTAAACATGGCTGCTATTCAGGAAAAAAGTGCTATCGCTCAAAAAAAAGCAAAGAATGCAGTTCTGTGGATAGGTGTTACCGCAATTTTCTGTTTTATAATTTCTTTTATTTTATTGCTGAGACTCCCTGGAAACATTGCCAATCCAATAAGAGAACTTACTGAAAGTACTCGCCAAATAGCTGCAAAAAATTATTCACAAAGGGTCCAACTTGAAAAACACAATGAATTTAGTGAATTGGCAAAGTCGTTTAATTCCATGGCTGAAAAGCTGGAAGAATACAATAATAGTAATCTTGCCAGAATGATGATGGCTATAAAAAGAATGGACGCATTGATAGAAAAGATGAATGAACCTGTAATCGGGTTGGACGAAAACAGGATAATCATTTTTGCTAACGATGAAGCCCGGAAAATAACGGGTTTGGAAAAAGGGCATCTCGTTGGCAAGAACGCCGATGAGCTTGCTGTTACCAACGATTTGATGCGTGAATTGCTACAAGAACTTTTCGGAGCGAGTCAAAAAAAAGGGAAAGAACCATTAAAAATATTTGCTGACGGCAAAGAAAGTTATTTTGAGAAGGAAATTTTAAACATTACCCTTGAACCCCAAGGCACTCAGGATAAAAAATTGATCAGCCAGGTAATTTTGCTTCGGAATGTAACATCCTATAAAGAACTCGATTTTGCCAAAACCAATTTTATTGCAACGGTCTCTCATGAATTTAAAACACCAATATCATCCATAAAAATGAGTCTCCAGCTATTGGAAAAAAACCAAATTGGTCCGTTGAACAATGAACAGAAAAATTTGATAACCAGTATTAAAGATGACGCAGATCGGCTTTTAAATATTACTGGCGAATTGCTTAATATGACACAGGTTGAAAGTGGTAAAATTCAATTAAGCATCATACCTGCCAATGCGAAAGATATTTTGAACTACGCCATCAAGGCCACTAAAATGCAGGCCGAACAAAAAAAGATATCTCTCGAAATAGATTGTTCACCGGAACTACCCAGAGTCCTTGTCGACAGCGAAAAAACAGCATGGGTATTAACCAATTTGATTTCAAATGCCATTCGATATTCTTACGACAATTCAACAATCCATTTAACAATCAAAGAACAAAATAAAAAAGTGCTTATTTCGGTCAAAGACACTGGACAAGGGATAGCCCCCCAATACAAGGACAAAATCTTTAACCGTTATTTTCGTATTCCAGGAACAAAAAAAGAAGGAGTCGGACTTGGATTATCTATCAGCAAAGAATTTATTGAGGCCCAGGGCGGACAAATTACAGTTGAGAGCGAATTTGGATCAGGAAGCTCTTTCACAGTTATGCTAAATTCTTTCGCATAATTCAACATGCACATACTAACCTGAGTTCGATATAGGCAAATTATTAAAAGAGAGCAAGTTGGTTTGAAACAGTAACAGTTTCGTATTTGATACTTGGTTT
>JAFGWF010000260.1 GCA_016937295.1 Bacteroidales bacterium | reverse complement strand
GCTATCACTTTGGTGGATTTCATCACAAACACCATCTGAAACCCGGAGTGGAATGGTGAAGTCTGGCGAAATAATATTATGCTTATCCTAACTTTCTATAAATGTCAACACAGCTGAAAAAATTAAAATCTTACTAAAGGGTTTTGCTGTAAAGAATTTTATCCGATTTGATAAGGCGAACCTTCGAAGCAAAATCAGAAATTGTTTTGAAAGAATCATTTGTATAAACACCCTTAAAAACGGACATTTTCGAAACAATTAAAATGTCTTGATTTACGAGGGAGACTTGATAAGAAAAAGTGCCAAAAAGACTTTTAAAGTGTTGTGATTCAGGTATATGATCAATTTTATAACCATCAGGTATATAAATTGAAACAGAATCAATAAAATGAATATTATCAGGGATAAAAAGTGAGTTTGTTCTATCATGGACATCAAAGCTATTCATATCCAAATCCTGAAAATATATTGGCCGAACAATAAATTTAGTACCGACTTTATCACAAAGGTTTTCAATTTCACCATCAACACTAAGTTGAACTAAGAAAGAAGTATCAGAAATATCTCTAATTTTCAATTGATTAATTTTAACTAAAGACTTCGTATTAATATTTTTAGTTGCATATTTAATTTGTTCAATTTGAGTACTATGAACTAAATAAAATTGAGAATCATAAAAACTATTTTGAAAACAGCCAATTATCGAAAATGTGGCATTCCCGGTTGGTTGGAGCAAAATTTTAGTACTAATTGATTGTAAGTTTTCATTTGTGTTATAGGATTTAGCTTCTGCTAAAACGCCCCCTTCAGGCTTGACAATCAGGGCTTTTCTGCCTTGAGTTTGAACACCTAAAAACCCAAAAGGAATTTTTTGATTCGTACATTCGAGCCAAAACGTATCCGAATTGATTGGTAAGCAAAGAATCACATGATTTGTTTGATTTGCAGATGGAAAAGCTGAAAATTTAATTTGCTGGTAAGGACCTGTTCCTATCTCTGAATAATACGATTCAATTCCAACGGCTTTAAGCAAGGCTCTTGTATAGTTAGTCAAGGCTTTACAATCACCATAACCCTTTTTATCAACCTCAGACGCTTTCATTGGCTGAAATCCTCCAATTCCAAGAGCAATATTTACATAGCGAGTTTTCTGTTGCATGTATTTATAAACTACCTTAGCTTTAGACAAATCATCCGGCAAATCAGCGGTAAGTTTTTGAACTGTTTCGATGGTAGAAGATGGTAACTCATCCCTGCCCTCAAGTAAACCATAAACCCATTTTCCATAATTATTCCAACTTAAGAAATTACCAGTAGTACCCTCATATTCAAAATATTGCGGTGCTAATATCACTGCAGGAAAAACATCCAGATACATTGGCATTGCTTTCTCAAACTTTATTGCCTTTAGATTTTCAACTTCCCAAAAATAAGTCATGAAATCGTCGTTTTCAGAAAAGGAATACTTGAACGGATAATTCAATTGTTTAAAGTTAATATCCATTTCTTTTTTAGCTCGAAAAGTAAGCATCGCTTTTTCGACAGAGGTTCTGAAACTATGATGAGGAATCCATGAATCAAATCCTATAGTTGCATAAAACTCCCTTTCATAAACATACTCAACTGTATAAGGATATTGGTTTACTGCAGGTTTATAAATCTTAAATCTCGAATCGTTGATCAAGGTATGCATTTCATTTTCAGCAATATCAATCAAGTCTTTCTTGGAGATGCTACCAGCTTCGATTCCATTTTTATTTAAAATTTTTCCTTTAAAACTTTTGACTTTAGAATTCGAATCATAACGAATTTTTAAAATGGAAGCCTCCTGACCTTGCGGATTGAGAATAGTGACAACAAAATGCACTTTTTGTGTGTAGTTTTTTATAGAAGTTCTTTCATAATCAACTGAATATAATCGTATAACAACATCAGCATCGACTAAAAGCGAATCGGGGATTGAATTGACAGAATACGAATTCTGGCTAAAACCTACGAATAGCCCATTGAAAAGTAAAAATAAAACTATTAATAACCTTTTCATTCAGAAGCCTTTAATACTAAATACTCATTTTGTTTATCTAAAATCATCTTAAAGATGCGCTTTAAATCAGAGTATTCATCGGGTAAAAACATATTTTTATTGCGAATAAAAACTGTAGTCAAAGTAATTTTATTCCCCATCTGACTAATATTGAAAATATACTTCAGTTTCCCATCACTATTTCTTATAAAAGTCTGTTTTGGAAGTTCATTTATTGAAAACTTTTCAGAAATAAAGAAATTATAAACCTTCTGAATTTGAACTGGATAACTATATTCTACAGGAAAAATTCTATCGTTTTCAATAAAGGGATTTTCCGAAATATACGGATGTAATGAAGGCTTTATCAAGAATAAATCCTCAATCTTTTCGACAAATGCTTTTTGATTGAATTTAAAAATAACTTCAAGTTCACCTTCAATAGTATCCAAACCCTTAACCGAAAAATTCTGTATTACCATTTCGGGATAATGTTGTTGAATGCTTTTAACAAACTCATTTTCAGTACTATATTTTCCTATATTTTGAGTGAATAAATACTTAGCATATCCATTCAACTCCATTTTGCAATCACCAGAAGCAGATAAATCGTCGCTAATTGTAATATTATAAGTCTCTGTGAGTGAATAAACTTTTTTAGGTTTTAAGTCAATCCAAAAACCACTTTGATTATCAATGACGCGCCCCACACCATTTAAGCATCTGACCGGAAGTAAATTCAAATCCGAATTAGGGTCAGTTGCATCTAATAAAAAAGTATCACCTTTTAACTCAACAAAACCTATAACATAATTGAAGCTGGATATTGATGGCATTGATGGATGCACGATTCCGTTTTTTTGAGTGCTAAGAACCACAGGATGAGCATTAAATCCCAAATTTCGTAATAATGAAACCAAATTCAAATTAATATCCGCAGCATTTCCTCCCCGATTTTTAAAAGCTTCTTTCAGTGTGGAGCTTGTATATATGTTCTTAGAACCATTCCATACAAAACTTGACTTAATAATTTGAAATGCAGCCTGAAGTTGATGATACTTATCCGCATTATCAGATTGCAAAAAAGAAAATTCATCCGATAAATATCTGCTTTTATCTAATTCCAAACCGAAATGTTGATGTTGGAGTAGGTTTTTATTGATTTCTTCCCAAGTGGTACTAAAATATACCGCCTTGGAATAAGGAAACTTTACAAAGTTTAATTCAAATCTAACCTTCGACAAGTAGTTTTGTGGTGTAAACAAAAAATCCTCATTTCGGTAGCCGGGTATATTCTCGGCTGCATAATGCAATCCAATCTCTGTATAGGAATGCCGTTTAGAATAAGTTTGATTCTGATTATTAAGCCCATCTACTTTCTCGCGTATTGTCAGAATTATTTCCTTGACTCTTGATTCACTTTTTGTCTTAATAGGATAATACCCCCAAATGGTTTGATTATAATTGAAATATTCCGGCAAATAAACCTGATACTCACTTATTAAAACAGGTATTCGATATTGAAATTGCCACGAGTGTAAGTTGAAAAAATAATCAGACTTTACGGTATATTCTACCTCAATCACCGAACCTTCACGAACTTCCGGCATAGCAAATTTTTTAATAACCCAATTTTCACTCACAGGATCTGTAAAAACGTCACTGTTTTTTAATTTAGTTTTAACAATATTTCCATCAACTAAATTGTAGGTTACAGCCTTCAAATTCAGCAACTTCTCTTCTTTCTCACTCTTATATAATGGAATCGAAATATCTGATAATGAAAATGCTTGATTATCAATAATTTTAATACAAAAATGTCGTTTATAATACATTTGAAAGCCTTGATTATTATCTAAAATATGATCCGAACTCGAAACGCCTTCATCATACACAAAGTAGGAATTCCCATAATCGAAAATAAAAAAAGCTTCTGCATTGGAATCGATAGGACAAACGGTTGTTTCAAGGTTACTTTTATCTATTTTTCCAAATTTTACAGGCATATCCTGTGAAAACCCTTTAATTTGATGAAAAATCAATAATATTAGGATGCCTATCCTAACTTGCAAAATTAATTTCATAAAGCAATTTAATTATGATTAATGATAATGCAAAGGTATTTAAACTCGTTCATTTTATTTATGTTCTATAAAAAAATCTATAAAAAAATGCTCCAAAGCCTTCATAGCGATTATCTTGCGCACAGCCGGAAATTCGTCCATGTTGAACCCTTGTTTCGGCTCAACATTCACGGCAAAAAACCACGCCTTCTTTTCCTTTT
>JAFGWF010000259.1 GCA_016937295.1 Bacteroidales bacterium | reverse complement strand
TTAAGCCAACAATTTGTAATGAATATTTAACATAAAATAAATTTGGTAATTAACAAAGACCTTTGTATTTTTGCCGCCCGAAATTTTAGACGGTTTAGGCGGTCTAAACATTTATTAACAAATTATTTAGAAATATGCAAATTACAACTGAAGTTAAGAAAGAGATTTTCAAAAAGCACGGTAAAAGTGAATTCGACACCGGAAGCATCGAAGGTCAAATTGCTCTTTTCACTGCCCGTATTGCTCACCTTACCGAGCACATGAAACAAAATCGTAAAGACCTTGCCACCGAGCGCTCACTCGTATTGCTCGTAGGAAAACGTAGAAAGCTTCTCGATTATCTCATCAAAAATGATATTGAGCGTTATCGTGCAATCATCAAAGAACTTGGTATCAGAAAATAATGATGCTAAAAATATTCTAATGGCAAAAAAGGTGATTGGGCGCAATTGCCTTTTTTGTGTTTTTAGAAAAATACCTTTCGCTAAATTAATCTTCCAACATGAAACGATTGGAAATACATACGTAAGACGCAATATAACAGAATATTACATTTAAATTACAAACATGTCGTTAAACATTATCAAAAAGACGTTTAGTTTACCCGATGGTCGTGAAGTGACTATCGAAACCGGTAAATTAGCAAAGCAGTCGGATGGCTCAGTAGTTGTCACCATCGGAAAAACCATGCTGCTTGCCACCGTAGTGGCCAAAAAAGATGCAAATGAAGGCGTTGACTTTATGCCTTTAAGTGTTGATTATCAAGAAAAATATGCCTCAACTGGCCGCTTCCCCGGAGGGTTTTTCAAACGGGAAGCCCGCCCCTCCGAATACGAAATTCTTATCTCTCGACTCATCGACAGAGCCCTGAGACCTTTATTCCCGGACGATTTCCATGCTGAAACTCAGGTTTTAGTTTCGTTAATCTCCGGCGAAAAATCGGTTGCTCCCGACGCCTTTGCTGCTCTTGCCGCCTCGGCTGCTCTCGCAGTTTCCGATATTCCTTTCCACGGCCCGATTTCAGAGGTTCGTATAGCCTTAATTGACGGTGAATTCCACATAAATCCAAATATCGATTTATTAGAAAAAGCTGAACTCGACCTCATTATAGCCGCTACCGAAGAAAACATTATGATGGTTGAAGGGGAAATGAAAGAGGTTTCCGAAGAAATTATGATGGAAGCTTTCAAAATTGCACACGATGCTATTAAAGTTCAGTGCCGCGCTCAGAAAGAGCTCACCGAAATGGTTGGTAAAACCAAACGTGAATATTGTCACGAAGTGAATGACCCTGAACTTCAGGAACGTATGACCAACGAATTATACCAAAAAGTATATGATGTAGCCAATTTAGGCTTAGCCGACAAACACAAACGCGCCGAGAACTTTGAGCAAGTAAAATTAGATTTCATTGCAACTTTAGACGAAGAATACGCTGCTGAAAAAGCCGGTCTCATCAAAAAATACTATCACGACATTGAGAAAGAAGCTGTCCGTCAGATGATTCTGAACGAGCGCAGCCGACTTGATGGTCGCAAATTAGACGAAATTCGCCCAATCTGGACAGAGGTCGATTATTTGCCTTCAGCTCATGGCTCGGCAATTTTCACCCGTGGCGAAACCCAGTCTCTCACCACCGTCACTTTAGGTTCAAAACTCGATGAGCAAATCATTGATGGCGCTGTGATTGAAGGACGCAATAATATGATGCTTCATTATAATTTTCCTCCTTTTAGCACAGGTGAAGTGAAAATGATGCGTGGAACAGGTCGCCGTGAAATTGGTCACGGAAATCTTGCCCTACGTGCCATCAAAGGCATGGTGCCACAAGGTGAAGAAAACCCATACACTATCCGCATAGTTTCCGACGTTTTAGAATCAAACGGCTCCTCTTCCATGGCTACCGTTTGTGCCGCAACCCTCGCCTTGATGGATAGCGGTATCAAAATGCGCAAACACGTGAGCGGTATTGCAATGGGACTTATAACCGACACTAAAACAGGTAATTGGGCTGTCCTTTCCGATATTCTTGGAGACGAAGACCACCTTGGAGATATGGACTTTAAAGTTACCGGAACAAGAGATGGAATTACCGCCTGTCAAATGGATATCAAAGTTGAAGGGCTTAGCTACGAAATTTTGTCTCAGGCATTAAATCAAGCTAAAGAGGGCCGCATTCACATTTTAAATATTCTTGAAGAAACTATTGCTCAACCTCGTGCCGACTACAAAGAATTCGTTCCACGTATCGAAAAGATGTTTATCGACAAAGAATTTATTGGAGCCGTTATTGGTCCCGGAGGAAAAATAATTCAAGAAATTCAGAAAGATACCAACACAACAATCATCATTGAAGAAGTTGGCAATCAGGGTGTAATCGACATTTTCTCGGCGGACAAAGTTTCTATCGAAGCTGCCAAAACACGAATTAAAAACATTGTTGCCGTTCCTGAAGTTGGAACAATCTATGAAGCAAAGGTGAAAAGCTTGATGGCTTATGGCGCTTTTGTTGAAATTTTACCCGGAAAAGAAGGATTATTACACGTTTCGGAAATTGAATGGAGACGCATTGAAAATGTGGAAGACGTTCTGAAAGAAGGGGATATTATTGAAGTAAAACTTCTTGAAGTGGACGAAAAGACCGGCAAAATGAAACTATCTCATAAAGTATTGCTTCCCAAACCGGAAGGCTATGTAGAAGAAAGACGCAGCAGCAGTGGTGGCGGAGGTTCCTTCCGAGGCAACGACCGTGGCGGCAGCGACCGTGGCGGAAGTGACCGTAGAGGTGGTGGCGACCGTAGAGGTGGCGACCGGGGTGGAAATGACCGTAGAGGTGGCAATGGTGGCGGCGACCGCGACCGTGGCAGAAGTGATTTTCGCCGCGACAGATAAAAATATTGAAAACAATCTGTAAATCAGGTTGTTTTCATTTCATTTTTAATTAAAGATAACGTAACATAAATATTAACTTATCGTATTTTAAAGGTTTAATAACAAAAACTATTCGATGAGACAGTTAAAGATTTCAAAACAAGTAACGAACCGTGAGACGGCAAGTCTTGACAAATATTTACAGGAGATCGGAAGGGTTGATTTGATCACTGCCGAGGAGGAAGTGGCTTTAGCTCAAAAGATTAAGCAAGGCGATCAGCGCGCTCTTGAGAAACTGACTAAAGCGAACCTCAGATTTGTGGTTTCGGTGGCAAAACAATATCAAAATCAGGGTTTGAGTTTACCTGACCTTATCAACGAAGGCAATTTAGGCTTAATAAAAGCAGCCCAACGTTTTGATGAAACACGCGGATTCAAATTTATCTCTTATGCCGTTTGGTGGATTCGCCAATCCATTCTTCAGGCTTTAGCCGAACAATCCCGTATTGTTCGTTTACCTCTAAACAAGATTGGCGCTATCAACAAAATCAACAAAACCTATAACGCCCTCGAACAAGAATTTGAACGGCCACCAAATCCAGATGAAATAGCTACTAAGCTGGATATTAGTGAGAAAGAGGTTAAAGAGTCGTTGAAAAATTCCGGAAGACATATTTCCATGGACGCTCCGCTGATTCAGGATGAAGACACGAACATGTATGATGTTATTCGTGAAAACGACACTCCTACTCCTGAAACCGGCTTGCTTTATGATTCCCTGAGAAAAGAAATCAACCGTGCCATTTCAACACTTACTCCTCGTGAGGCTGACGTAGTAAAACTTTATTACGGACTTGATGGTGCCCACCCGATGACTTTAGAGGAAATAGGTGAGAAATTTGACCTCACTCGCGAACGCGTTCGACAAATTAAAGAGAAAGCTATTCGCAGACTGAAACATACTTCCCGAAGTAAAATATTGAAGACTTACTTAGGTTAATGAGAAACAAGAAAAAAAAGGCGGCAATTACCGCCTTTTTTTTTACTTTTACTCCCCTTAATTGACAATCAAATGATGCCTAACAAATTCATCGCACCTTCGTTGCTTTCTGCCGATTTTATTCGTTTAGAATCAGAGATTTCCATGATTAATTCCAGTGAAGCCGACTACCTGCATTTGGATATAATGGATGGAGTTTTTGTGCCAAATATAACCTTTGGCTGGCCCATTATCGAACAAATAAATCAAATTTGCACCAAGCCGCTTGATGTTCATCTGATGATAGTGCAACCAGAAAGATATATTCAGCAGTTTATAAACGCCGGAGCGCATTTCCTCACTGTTCATTTAGAGGCCAGCACACACCTGCACCGAACTCTCACTTCCATTCGAGAAGCAGGAGCCAAGGCGGGAGTTTCTATTAATCCTCACACCCCCGTTTCTGCGCTATCAGAGGTTCTGGATTTAGTCGATTTAGTGTTAATCATGTCCGTAAATCCTGGCTTTGGCGGGCAAAGTTTTATCAAAAACTCTTTGGAAAAAATCAAGCAATTAAGTCAGATGCGAAAGCAAGGCAATCACTCCTTTCTAATTGAAGTTGACGGTGGAGTGAACTTAGAAAACGCTAATCTACTTTTTGATGCCGGTGCAGAAATTTTAGTTGCAGGAAATGCCGTATTCAAATCAGAAAACCCTTCAGAAACCATTATATTATTGAAATACAGAAATTTATAACATTCAACCTAACCTAATAACATGAATAATATTACATCCTTAAAACCTGCTTCGATGTGGAAATATTTTGATGAAATCACCAAAATTCCTCGTCCGAGCAAGAAAGAAGAACTCATTAGAGAATATTTAGTTAATTTCGGAAAGAGTCATAATTTAGAAACTCTCACCGATACTATTGGAAATGTTTTAATCCGAAAGCCTGCCACAAAAGGCATGGAAAACCGAAAAATGGTAGTGCTTCAAAGTCACATGGATATGGTGTGCGAAAAAAATACGGATACGGTTTTTGATTTTTTGAAAGATTCCATCCAAACGCGCATTGAAGGGGATTGGGTGAAAGCAACCGGCACAACTTTAGGGGCTGATGACGGAATCGGGATTGCGGCCTCCTTAGCTATTCTTGCGGATAACTCCCTGACACACGGTCCATTAGAAGCACTGTTTACCATGGATGAGGAAACCGGACTCACAGGTGCTTTTGGGCTTTCTGAAGATTTCTTGAAAAGTAAGATATTGCTCAACCTCGATTCGGAAGACGAGGGAGAGCTCTTTATTGGCTGTGCCGGCGGACGCGATACGGTAGTGGAAATGCCTTTGGAAAAATCTGCACCAAAAACAGGTTTTCAGGCTTTTAAAATCTTAGTTGGCGGCCTAAACGGTGGTCATTCGGGAGACGACATCAACAAAGGTTTGGCCAATGCTAATAAATTGGTTGCCCGCATTTTAAAATCTATATGGAACGAAACCGAGGCCTTTTTGGTTTCCATCGACTGTGGTAACTTGCGAAATGCTATTGCACGGGAAGGCATGTCCGTGGTGATGATTCCAAACGATTTTCAAGAAAAACTTGCCGAACTCATTGCCCACTGGAATCAGATTCTGCGTAATGAATATCACAAAACAGAGCAAGGTTTGTTTGTAAAAATGGAAAAAGACGACCAAGCGGTTAGCGAAATAATAAAAACAAAAGACAGCTTAAATCTGATAAACAGCATGTTAGCTTGTCCTCATGGCGTATTGGCCATGTCGCAGGATATTGCAAACTTCGTAGAAACCTCCACTAATCTGGCTTCGGTAAAAACCAAAGAAGACCATTTTCTCATCACCACAAGCCA
>JAFGWF010000258.1 GCA_016937295.1 Bacteroidales bacterium | reverse complement strand
TGTTGCCGAAGTTGATGAGTGGGGAGGTGAGGGTGGATATCACTTAAAACCAATAAATTATGATTTTAGTACTTAAACTAACATTTGATAGAGTAATAGAGTCAAGTTTAAAAGAACTATTAGCAAATTGAACAGACAGTTAATTTCTGTGCATTTTGGCATAATTGCAAATAAGTGAGTTGATATTGAGGAGAGCTTATCTAAGTCTGCCTATCCTTACCTAAGTAAAATATGTAGAAATCTTTCATGGGTTAACAATAAAAAATTGTATATTTGCGCATTATGGCAAAAGCAGACTATATCATATCTTTAATGAAATCTCATTACAGCAATGAGCCTGAAAGGTTCACTACCATTGCTTTGCAAATAGCTGCACATGAAGCTAAACTGGGGCATACGCTTGTTGCTAACGAAATAAAATCCATTATTGACAAGGCAAAGGAAACTAAGTATAAATCTAGATCTTTTACCCCTGAATTGCAAGGACTGATATTGGAAAATGTTCCTGCCGTTAATTTGACCGACATTATTACATCAGTAGATATTAAATCCAAAATTGGCCGGATTGTTTCGGAATTTATACAACGGGATAAACTTCACAAACATGATTTGGAGAATCGCAGAAAGATTTTACTCTCCGGTCCTCCCGGCACAGGAAAAACCTTAACTGCCTCCATCATCGCCAACGAATTGAACCTTCCATTATTTACCATTCTAATGGATAAAATGGTAACGAAGTATATGGGCGAAACCAGCGCCAAACTTCGTCAGGTTTTCGATTTAATTGAACAAAGACAGGGAGTTTACTTGTTTGATGAGTTTGATGCCATTGGTGGGGAACGTAGTAGGGATAACGATGTTGGCGAAATGCGCAGAGTTTTAAATTCCTTCCTCCAATTTATTGAACGGGATAATTCTGACAGCCTGATTATTGCCATTACCAACAACAAGGCTTTGTTAGACCAGGCACTATTTCGCAGGTTTGATGATGTTATTCTTTATCATTTACCAGATGGGGATGAAAAATTGGCTTTATTGAAAAACAGGCTATCACAATTTTCAAAAAAACTAAAATTTAACGACCTGCTTCCAAATATAAACGGTTTAAGCCATGCTGAGATATCACTTGCATGTATTGACGCCATTAAAGAAACAGTCTTGAATGAAAAGCAACAAATGAGCAATCAGCTAATTTTAAAAGCTATCCAAGACCGGAATGCAGCATATCATAAATAATTTTAGTACATGGCAGAATCTTACAAACACATTTTTATTACAGGAAATGTAAACCGTGAAAAATATAAAGCCCCCTCATCAATGGGTGGTCAGCCACGTATTCCTGTTCGGGACAGGGCATCTCAAAGCCAAAAACTGCTAAGCCAATTTGATGCTATTTGGCAAGCTAAAGAACAACTACAACAACGACGTGAAGCAGAACAAATTGCAACAAGAGAAGGAACTTATGTTTCTTTTACCAGTGCAGCCGACCACGATTTAATTACTAAAAGTCTCGAAGACCTTCGAAAAGGCATTCGATTACTGAATATTAAAGAAATTCCAATTGGTGATAATCATACTCAGATAAGAGCAACGGTATATGTCCCAAACGGAAAAGAAGGGCATTTCATTTCAAAAATCCAAAAGTACCAACAGGAAGAAACTGCTAAAGGAGAACCAAAAAACGCTTCATTAGTCAATAGTATTGAAGATGTAAGCATTGCATTGTTAGAAGGTTTGTGGACAGATAACTTGCAACTTATTCCTACAGAAATTACAAAATGGTGTGAAGTATGGTTGAATGTAAATACAAAAGAAAATCTGGAACAGGAACAAATTGCGGAATTTCTTACAACACTTGAAAGAATAGGTATTGAAGTTAAACATAACAGTATTATTTTTCCTGAAAGAGCCGTTTTACTTATAAATGCAAACAGGGATAAGCTTATTGAACTGATGCTGCAAAGCGATTTGCTTGCAGAATTCCGGGCAGGTCAAGAACCCGCAGGGTTTTGGGTGAACGAAAGTTCTAAAGAACAACAAAACTGGGTAGAAAATTTACTACAACGAATTGAATTGGTTGATTCAAACGTTAAAGTATGCTTGTTGGATAGTGGAGTGAATAATGGTCATCAACTATTACAGCCCTTAATTGACGATGCAAATACCTTAACAGTCGATAATGTCTGGGGAACAAATGACCATTCACCTTTGAGAGGAGGACATGGCACTTTAATGGCTGGAATAGCCGGCTATGGGAAACTTGAAGAAGCTTTAATGGCTGGAAATATTGTTTCACTTACACATAAGTTGTGTTCCGTGAAAATTTTACCACGACCTAATCAGGAGGAAACACCCAAAGAACTTTGGGGCGATGTCACCGCACAAGGTATAGCAAGGGCTGAAATTCAAAATCCCGATATGGTTTTAGTCTATTGTATGTCATTAACATCAACAGAAGATACAGACAAAGGACGACCTTCTTCATGGTCAGGGGCTATGGATAATTTAGCATTTGGTGAAGGAGTAAACCCGCGTTTGATTATAATTTCTGCGGGAAATATTTGTGATGAAGAATCATGGCGAAATTATCCTGCTTCAAACTTTACTTCCTCTGTTCAAAACCCTGCACAATCATGGAATGCAATAGTTGCAGGAGCATACACTGAAAAAACTCAGGTGAATGATGACAACTATCGGGAATATATTCCTGTTGCCAACGAAGGGGGATTGTCTCCATACAGTTCTACTTCTTTAGCCTGGGAGAAAAAGTGGCCTGTAAAACCAGATGTAGTATTTGAAGGAGGAAATTTACTGAAAGCCCCAGACAATAATGTTACACCACATGAAGATTTAGAATTGCTTTCAACTTCAAAGTCATTCAACATTAAACCGTTTGATACGATAAATGCAACAAGTGCGGCTGCAGCTCAGGCTTCGTGGTTTGCTGCAAAAATTGCTTATGAATATCCTGATGCTTGGGCAGAAACCATTAGGGGTTTGTTGGTTCATTCAGCCAATTGGAATCCAGCAATGCTTAAACAAATGAACGTGCAGCAAGGAAATAGAAGCAGTTTTAGAAATTTACTAAAAGTATTTGGTTTTGGTGTACCTCAATTAGACCATGCTTTATATAGTCAGGAAAGTGCATTTACATTTATAGCACAGGAAACTATTCAGCCCTTTAATTTCAAAGAAGGAAGCAGAAGTCAGGTAGAAACAAATGAAATTCACTTTTTTAATTTACCATGGCCAAACGATTTATTATTGGAAATGGGTCAAATACCTGTAAAATTGAGAATTACGCTATCCTATTTTATAGAACCAGGTGCAGGTGAAATAGGTTGGAAAGATAAATACCGTTATCAATCACATGGTCTGCGTTTTGACTTGAATAATGTTGGTGAAATGGAAGATGATTTCAGAAGACGGGTAAATATTGCTGCAAGAGAAGAAGACGAAGAAGTCAGCGGAAATTCAGGTAGTGAACGTTGGGTGATTGGAAGTAAAAATCCCAATCGCACCAATGGTTCAATCCATTCGGATTACTGGGAAGGTACAGCAGCTGATTTAGCAACATGTAATCACATCGCAGTTTATCCTGTTATAGGCTGGTGGCGTGAAAGAAAACATTTAGGGAAAGTTGAAAATAAAACACGTTATTCATTAATTATCTCACTTGAAACTCCGGCACAAGATGTTCAATTATATACTACCGTAAAAAATATTATCGAAGTGCCAATAGAAATTAGAACCACCTAAAATTTGTGATGACCAAAATCACCGAAAACACCATAGAAACCTTCACCATTGAGTTGTTGCAACAGCTTGGTTACGAATATATTTATGCGCCGGATATAGCGCACGATGGCAAATATCCCGAAAGGGCAAACTATGAGCAGGTGCTTTTAATAGGACGGGTTCAATCTGCGGTCAGTAGAATCAATAGAGGTATTCCTGCGCAAGGGCGAGATGAGGCTATCAAAGAAATTCAACGCATTGCCTCTCCTGATTTGCTCGCCAATAACGAAACTTTTCATCGTTTACTTACCGAAGGTATTCCTGTTTCAAAGCGGATAGATGGTGATGACCGTGGGGATAGAGTTTGGCTGATAGACTTTAATAGACCGGAGAATAACGATTTTTTGGTGGCCAACCAGTTTACCGTTGTTGAGAATGATGTGAACAAACGACCCGATGTAATTCTGTTCGTTAACGGTATTCCATTGGTTGTTATAGAGTTAAAGAATCCTGCCGACGAAACCGCTACTGTAAAATCAGCTTTCAAGCAATTGGAAACCTACAAACAAATTATACCAACTTTGTTTAATTACAACGGTTTTTTGATTGTTTCTGACGGATTGGAAGCAAGAGCCGGCACGCTTTCTTCTGGCTTTAGTCGCTTCATGGCGTGGAAATCAGCAGACGGCAAAGCCGAAGCTTCAAAGCTCGAAAGTCAGTTAGAAACTCTAATAAACGGAATGCTCAACAAAGAAACTTTATTGGATTTAGTCCGGCATTTTATTGTTTTTGAGAAATCGAAAAAAGAAGACCCTGTAACTGGTATTATTAATATTTCCACCATCAAAAAACTCGCTGCATATCATCAATATTATGCTGTAAATCGCGCTATTGAATCATCACTTAGGGCATCTGGTTATAATTCTCCAACGGCGGAGGGGAATTTAGTGCAGGAATCCCCTGAGAGTTATGGAGTTGCGGGTGTAAAAATGCAACCGATTGGCGACCGAAAAGGTGGAGTGGTCTGGCACACTCAGGGAAGCGGAAAGTCGCTTTCGATGGTTTTCTATACCGGTAAAATTGTGCTTGAAATGGACAATCCAACAATACTTGTGATTACCGACCGCAACGATTTAGACGACCAGCTTTTTGATACATTTGCTGCTTCCAAGCAATTGTTACGGCAGGAGCCTGTGCAAGCTGACGACCGCAATCACCTAAAAACTCTCTTAAAAGTAGCATCCGGCGGCGTGGTGTTTTCTACCATCCAAAAGTTTCAACCCGACTCATCCTCAAATTCCAATTTGGCCGCTGTTTATGAAATGCTTTCCAATCGTGAAAACATTGTTGTAATTGCTGATGAAGCCCATCGTACCCAATACGGATTCAAAGCCAAAACTATTGACGACAAAGACGAAAGCGGAGATGTAATTGGAAAAAGGATTGTTTATGGTTTTGCAAAATACATGAGAGATGCACTACCAAATGCCACGTATATTGGTTTTACAGGAACTCCCATTGAAAGCACCGATGTAAACACTCCCGCAGTCTTTGGAAATTATATTGATGTTTATGATATTGCCCAAGCCGTTGAAGATGGAGCTACAGTCCGAATTTTTTACGAAAGTCGTTTGGCTAAAGTGAATTTGAGTGCTGAAGGAAAGAAATTGGTCGATGAATTGGACGAAGAGCTCAATCAGGAGGATTTGACCGATACGCAAAAAGCTAAGGC
>JAFGWF010000257.1 GCA_016937295.1 Bacteroidales bacterium | reverse complement strand
TATGGAAACCCTTGTAACCTCAAATTTAAAATTAGGAATCATCGCAGGTGGACAACTTGGAAAGATGTTGATTCAAGAAGCTACTAAATGGGACATTATCACTTATGTTTTGGATAATGATGAACAATGTCCGGCGGGAAGCATTGCCACGCATTTTGTTAAAGGGAGCAATTTGGATTTTGAGGCCGTTTATCATTTTGGAAAAATGGTGGACGTTCTGACATTTGAGATAGAAAATGTTAATATTGAAGCACTTAAACAACTTAAATCCGAAGGAAAGAGGGTAATTCCTGATCCACAAATATTAGAATTAATTCAGGACAAAGGCCTCCAAAAGGAGTTTTACAAAAAAAATGGCCTTCCGACTGCTACGTTTCAAATCTATGAGTCGAAGCAAGCCATTTTAGAAGCGCTTCGGCTTGGAAATATTACCTTTCCATTTGTTCAAAAACTTAGAAAAGGTGGTTATGATGGTCGCGGAGTTGCAGTGATTTCGGACAATTCGGCTTTACATAAACTGCTTGATGGGGCTTCAGTCATTGAAGAAAAAGTGAAAATTGACAAAGAAATTGCTGTTATTGCTGCCCGAAATCGAAAGGGTGAAATTCGATTATATCCTGTGGTGGAAATGCTTTTTGATGCAAAGGCAAATCTTGTGGATAAACTCATTTGCCCTTCTTCCATAACCGTTGAACAATCAGAAAAAGCGTTAACAATTGCCGGCGAAATCATTGAACTTTTGAATATGGAGGGGCTGCTTGCTGTAGAGTTATTTATTGATATTCAGGGAGATATTATCATTAATGAAGTTGCTCCAAGGCCACATAATAGCGGACACCATACCATCGAAAGCATCATTACATCGCAATTTGAGCAGCATTTAAGAGCCGTTTTAAATTTGCCATTAGGAAGCACCAAAATTAAACTTCCCTCCGTAATGGTAAATATATTAGGAGAGGAAGGATTCGAGGGGGAAGTTCATTATGAAGGCCTCACCGAAAGCATGGCCATCGAAGGAGTAAAGATTCATTTATATGGAAAAAAAATAACAAAACCTTATCGAAAAATGGGACACGTAACTGTTTTGTCAAACACTTTAGAATGTGCCTTAAAAAAAGCCGAAAAGGTTCAGCAACTTATAAAAGTTAAATCATGGACAGAAAAACAATAAGTATAGTCATGGGGTCAGACTCTGACCTAACAGTTATGAAGCAGGCAGCCGAAATGCTTGATTATTTTGGAATAGAATACGAAATCGACATCGTTTCGGCACATCGAACACCCGAAAAGCTTTATGATTTTGCCTCAAATGCCCATCAGCGTGGAATTCTTGCCATAATTGCAGGTGCAGGAGGAGCAGCTCATTTGCCGGGTATGATTGCCGCCATTTCACCACTTCCGGTTATTGGAGTGCCAATCAAGTCGAGCAATTCCATCGATGGTTGGGATTCGGTGTTGTCTATCTTGCAAATGCCTAGTGGCGTGCCTGTGGCAACGGTGGCCTTAAATGGTGCAAAAAATGCCGGAATTTTGGCAGCCCAAATCATTTCAACAATTGATAAAGATGTCAGAAACAAAATATTAGATTATAAACAAGAAATGAAAAATCAAGTGATTGAAAAATCCGATATGTTGAAATCATAGTTTTTCGACTGCGCTTTATGGATTTAATTTGATATGCATATAGTTTCTCCTAAAAATTACAAAAATGCCTGAAATCAATTTAGAAGATATTCAAAAGGCAGCTAATCTAATTCGGGCAGGAAAATTAGTTGCTTTTCCAACGGAGACTGTTTATGGTTTGGGAGCCAACGCCTTAGACCCTAAAGCCGTAGCCGAAATTTTCAAAACTAAGGAGCGTCCATCTTTCGACCCATTAATTGTTCACATCCACAGTTTGGCTCAATTGGATTTATTGACAAAAAATACCGATTCCAGAGTTTATCGCCTTGCGGAAAAATTTTGGCCAGGCCCTCTAACCATTGTTTTGTCAAAAAGCAAGGTTGTGCCGGATATCGTCACTTCGGGACTGCCTACTGTGGGAATCAGGATGCCACGCAACGAAATTGCTTTAGAATTGATTCGTCAGTCGGGTTGTCCGATTGCAGCGCCAAGTGCGAATAAGTTTGGCAGAATAAGCCCGACTAAAGCGCAACATGTTGAAAAACAGCTTAAAAACGTGGACTATATTTTAGATGGTGGCCAAACAACCGTTGGAATTGAATCAACAGTTATCACACTTCATGTCGATGGATTTGTGATTTTACGGCAGGGAATAATCACCAAAGAAGATTTAGAGTCCGTTTTGCCACAATCGCTTCAAAGTATCGAAAATGACGAGCAGATTTCCTCCCCGGGTCATATCAAATCCCATTATAGTCCAACAAAACCAATCTACATTTTAAACGAGGATTCAAAGCGGATGAATACGAAAAATGCAGCGTTTCTCTCCTTTGGAAGTTCGGCGGAATTCGATGTAAAAACGACAGAATTTCTTTCATCTTCAGGCAATTTGACTGAAGCTGCCGTAAATCTATTTGAAAAATTGCATTCCCTCGAGGAATCCGATTGCGATTTTATTATCGCCGAGCCCGTACCTGAAGAAGGTATTGGCATTGCGATAATGGACCGTTTGAGAAAAGCTGCCCATAAATATTTAAAATCATAAAGTCATGGAAATTTTCGCAAATTTCGATTTTTACACCTATCTCATATTACCGCTGCTGATATTCATTGCCCGTGTCATCGACCAATCATTAGGCATCGTCAGAATAATTTTAGCTACAAAAGGGCTCACTGTGCCGGCATTTATCTTTGGGTTTTTCGAATCCTTTATTTGGCTGCTTGCCATCGGTCAAATCATGTCCCAAATTGATAATCTATTGTATTATTTCGTTTTTGCTGCCGGTTTTGCAACAGGCAACGTGTTCGGAATTTATATTGAGAAAAAATTATCTATTGGTTATGTGGTGATTAGAGTGATATTTCAGAGAGATTCGCAGCAATCCATCAAAAAATTGGAGGAGCTCGGATTCCGCTTGACGCAAGTAGAAGCAATGGGAATGGAACAGCCTGTAAAAATGATTTTCTCGACATTAAAACGAAATCAAACCTCGCAATTTATTCAAACCTTAAACATGAACAATCCAACAGCATTCTACACTGTTGAGGATGTTAAACAAGTAAAAGAAGGGCACTTTTTTTCAAAGAAACGAGGGATGAATCCTTTTAATCGCTAATGAAGAAGAGACCTTAAGAAGAAATTTTTAGCTTCAGAATCAAAGAAGGCGCAACTATTCGAGAAAACCCATGAGTTTTATAATTGAGATGTTCTATTGTAATATGTGCGAAGC
The DNA here is from genome assembly GCA_016937295.1 of Bacteroidales bacterium. Lineage (GTDB taxonomy): Bacteria > Bacteroidota > Bacteroidia > Bacteroidales > UBA1556 > UBA6267. Next base: position 529 of record JAFGWF010000257.1, on the reverse strand, counting down.
CTTTAGCAAAGGAACAAGCAATAAACCCAAAAACACTTATTTTCAATCTACAAAATAATTTTACTTTTGCGGCCATGGAAACAGTAGTAAGCGGAATCAGACCGACAGGAAATTTGCACCTTGGAAACTATTTTGGTGCGGTGAAAAACTTTATAAGAATGCAGGAAGAAAATCGCTGCTTTTTCTTTATCGCTGATTATCATTCTTTGACCACCCATCCCACTCCCGAAAATCTTCACGGAAATGTGAGGCAGGTTTTGGTGGAATATCTTGCTGCCGGATTAGATCCGGAAAAATCGGTGATTTATATTCAAAGCGATTTGCCCGAAACTGCCGAGCTTTATCTGCTTTTAAACATGAATGCCTATCTGGGTGAATTGGAGCGAGTAACCTCTTTTAAGGAGAAAGTTCGCAAACAGCCGGACAACGTAAATGCAGGTTTGCTCACCTACCCTACACTGATGGCTGCCGATGTGATAATTCACAAAGCATCTAAGGTGCCTGTTGGAAAAGACCAAGAACAGAATTT
>JAFGWF010000256.1 GCA_016937295.1 Bacteroidales bacterium | reverse complement strand
TTTTGCTTCCGGTTTTTGATAGCTTGTCCGATGATTCTGTGCGCTGGATTCACTCCGGGAAAAATTTCCACTTCCGTAAGAGAAGTCACTTTAGGGCGCATTTCCACTTTTACCAATTTTTCATTGCCAACAGTAATAAGGGTGTCGAAATAACCCACATAGAACAGATGTAGTTGAGTTACCGACTTTGGAAAGCTGAATTTTCCGTCGATGTCGGTTGTTGTTCCTTGTTTCGAATCGCCAAATCGGATATTCACAAAAGCAAGGGTTTTTCCGGTTGTTAAATCCAGTACAACGCCACCTTTGTTTTGCGAAAATAGGGTGAGGTGTGACAGAAGAATTATAATTAGAAAGGAAACAATTTTAAGATTTAGCATGTCAAAGTTTTGGGTTATTCAGATGCCTTTCGGAATCTCTTTGGGTTTTTTTTTGGATGTTTTGCATAAAAGCTTCGGTAAGATTTACGCCAGTTTGATTGGCAAGACAAATCAAAACCCAGAGTATATCAGCCATTTCGTCAGCCATATTGTCGCCATTTTCTCCGGACTTAAACGACTGGTCGCCATATTTTCGCGCGATAATGCGTGCCAATTCGCCCACTTCTTCAGTCAAAATGGCCATATTGGTCAATTCGCTGAAATATCGTACCCCATAAGTTTGAATCCAGAGATCCACTTGCTGCTGTGCTTCTTCAATGGTCATAGTTATTCTTTATGATATTTTAAACGGTCAAAATTACAAAATATTAATGACGGAATTGTGCCGAAAATCTTACTTTTGCTGATTGAAAATTTTTAAAATATCAGAAGATGGATCATAACGAATTTAGAAAATATGCTGTAAAACATGCCGGAATCAGTAGCCTCACCTTAGACCGCTATACTTCCACTGTCAAGAATTTATCCCCTATGATTATCGAAGAGCGCCATTTAAACATCGCCACGATGGACGTATTTTCGCGGTTGATGATGGATCGAATCATTTTTCTGGGTGTTCCCATCGACGATTATGTAGCTAATATTATTCAGGCTCAATTGCTTTTTTTAGAGTCTGTCGATTCCAATAAAGACATTCAAATATATCTGAATACTCCCGGAGGTTCGGTTTATGCCGGCTTGGGAATCTACGACACTATGCAGTATATAAATCCTTCTGTAGCAACTATTTGCACCGGCATGGCTGCTTCAATGGGAGCAGTACTTCTTTGTGCAGGTGCCGAAGGAAAACGGTCTGCTTTGCCTCATAGCCGCATACTCATTCACCAGCCGATGGGTGGTGCAAGCGGTCAGGCCAGCGACATCGAAATTACAGCTCGTGAAATTGCCAAACTGAAAAAGGAACTCTACGAAATCATTGCTAAACATTCCAAACGCACCTATAAACAAATTTGGAACGATGGCGACCGTGACTTCTGGATGACTTCTAAAGAGGCTTTAGAATACGGAATGATTGACGAAATTTTAGGACAACAAAAAGAAAAATAATGGCAAATAAATATGACAGGTGTTCCTTTTGCGGTCGTGGCCGGTCGGAAGTGAAAATGCTCATTAGTGGAATTGATGGCCAGATATGTGAAACATGTGTGGATCAAGCGCGGGAGATTTTGATGGAAGAAATTGGCACGATAAAAGGGAAATCGGGTCCGGTAAAACTCAAAAAACCTTCCGAAATTAAAGCCTATTTAGACGATTATGTGATTGGTCAAGAGGAAGCAAAAAAGGTGTTAAGCGTGGCTGTTTATAACCACTTCAAGAGGATTAATTATAATTTGCACCATAAGGACAGTAAGAATGAGGTGGAAATTGAAAAGTCCAATATTTTGCTTGTGGGAGAAACAGGAACCGGAAAAACGCTACTTGCTCGAACTATTGCCAAATTGCTCGATGTGCCTTTCTGCATTGCCGATGCTACCGTGCTTACCGAAGCAGGTTATGTTGGTGAAGACGTTGAAAATGTGCTTGTTCGATTGCTTCAAGCTGCCGATTATAATGTGGAAGCTGCCGAGCAAGGCATTGTTTTTATTGACGAAATAGATAAGATTGCTCGCAAATCGGATAATCCGTCTATCACCAGGGACGTTTCGGGGGAAGGAGTGCAACAAGCTCTGCTAAAGCTTCTTGAAGGTTCGGTGGTGAATGTGCCCCCAAAAGGTGGACGTAAGCATCCTGACCAGAAAATGATTCAGGTAAATACGCAAAATATCCTCTTTATTGCCGGCGGTGCCTTTGACGGCATTGCGGCTAAAATTGCTAACCGTCTGAATACAAACGTTATAGGATATAGTAAAAAGGGCGCGGAAAAAATCGACAAAGAAAATTTGATTCAATATGTTTCGCCTCAAGACGTAAAAGCTTTTGGGTTGATTCCTGAAATTGTAGGCCGGATGCCCTTGATTTCTTATCTGCAACCTCTGGATCGTGACAGCCTGATTCGCATTTTGAAAGAACCAAAAAACGCTCTTTCAAAACAGTTTGAAAAGCTCTTTGAGTTAGATGGTATTCAGTTGCAATTCGACGAGGATGCTATGGGTTATATCGTTGACAAAGCCATTGAGTTTCGTCTCGGAGCCCGCGGATTGCGCAGTATTGTAGAAGCAATTCTCACCGATGCTATGTTCTCCATGCCTTCTGAAGGTAAAAAAGGTAAATTGGTGGTGAATCGCAAATATGCCGAAACGCATTTGTCGAAAGACTTCGCAAACCGTTTGAAAGCCAGTTAGCTATGCTCATTATTCTGTCACCAGCCAAGAAACTTGATTTCAAAAGTCCGTGGCCTCACGACTTGCGCACTCAAAATCGTTTTCTAAAAGAAGCGGAGCAGGTCGTGGCGGCTATGCGACAACTTTCGGTGGAGCAGTTGGCAGATATGATGAAACTCAGTCCTGCTCTCGCACGCCTGAATTTCGATCGCTACCGCGACTGGCATCTTCCCTTTGAGGTCAACAATTCCCGACCTGCTGTTTTTGCCTTCAATGGCGATGCTTATCAAGGCCTCGACATTTCAACGTTTTCACAGGAAGATATTCACTATGCTCAACAGCATCTTCGCATTTTGTCGGCACTTTATGGCGTCATCCGTCCGTTGGATTTGCTTCAGCCCTACCGTATCGAAATGGGCATGCGGTTCTCTTTTGATGGCTATAATTCGCTCTACAAATTTTGGGAACAACCTATCGCGCAGGCAATTCGTCAGGATTTGATGAACCAAGGTGACCAGATTCTTGTGAATTTGGCAAGTGAAGAATATTTCAAAGTCTTAAATCCTGAAATGGAGGGAGTTACGATTTATAACTGTGTTTTTAAAGAATTCGTCGCAGGGCAGTATAAGATTGTGAGCCAAAAAGCTAAACGAGCTCGGGGTCTCATGAGCCGGTTCATTCTAAAACACCGACTGACAAATCCGGAAGAAATGAAACTCTTCGATTTGGAAGGATATTATTTTTCTGAGAAATTAAGTACAGATTACAATTTTATGTTCTTAAAAGGATAAAACCCATTTCCTTTTTTTCGGGCATTCCGCTAAAGCTCAATAGTTTCCACTAAGATATTTTTATTATAAAGATTGTATTTTTTGTAC
>JAFGWF010000255.1 GCA_016937295.1 Bacteroidales bacterium | reverse complement strand
TTGATGAAATTGATATTTTTTCTCAGCGTTAAATCCTGTGCCACAGCCAGTGCGGAATCGCTTTCTGCTTTTGTAGCATAGCTTTCAAGATCTTTCTTGAAATTGATATCGGGATCCATGGGGTTGTATTCAGGATTTAGCTTGCTCTCTGAATAATCGAAATGCAAAGGGACCCGAAGTCCCCATTTCTCAGGAAAAAACTTGCCCATTTCCAAATTCGTAGCAATATCCAGATTGGTTACATCCTCTAGCTGACGTTCTATAATTCCACTTTCCAATCCACCAAAACCTGAAGTGCTATGCGCTCCCGAAATAATTACATTTCCCAAATCGGCCAGGTCTATCTTAGCTCTGGCTGTTGCAGCCCAAGCCGATTTGTTGTTAAAATCGGTTACCCGCAATTCATTAATCCAAATTTCGGCACATTTAGACAACCCGTCGTCCTGGCTGTTAACGTTTGTTTTTTTAGGATTTCTTACTCCGATCATAATGGCTTTTACATCGCTCAGGCTGGGAGATCCTTTCACTGAAATTTTATTAACCCCGTCCATTTCCGTATAAAGAGATGCTGCATCGAGTACTTGAGAGCCTTCACGCTCAGCTATATTCCGATTTAATTTCACTTGTACCAGATTCTCTAAATCCACATCAAATCGATTGGATTCGGGCCAGATGGCTTCCGGATCTGAAGTTCCCCAATCTGTGATCTCCAGCGGGATTTCATATTCATAATAATTTTCTGTAAAATCTGCTCCCAAACGAATAAATATGCTCAGGTCCCCATTTTCAAGTTTGTCCGTCGACTGCCTCTTTTCAGCATGCACAAACATTTTTAATTTTTTATATCGCCTGAAATCAAAATCAACGGTTTTAAACGTCGCCCTTGCATCTCCGTCCAATAAACCACAAGTAACAATTTGCATGGCTTGCTCATTTCTTCTTTGCAGATTTGTTGTCCCAACATTAATCTCACGTTCAATACCCGGTGGAATAACATAAGGAATCGGATAACGACTTCCATTCTCCTCAATATTAACCGCCGCCACATCAAAAACCGTTTCACTCTGAACATCGTCAGGGATATATTCTCCGGGACTTAATAAATCGTAACGATACCTGCGCCAATCGCTGCGTACCAATTCCAAAGTGGCAAAACGAAGCACCTTGGGTTGTTCAAAACCTTTCATAAACATCCGCATAAAGCGAATTGATTTAAAATCGTTGATTTCGCCAACCACCTTGCTCGGACTTCGGACCGGAATTCTAAACTGATACCATTTTGTTTTTATGGGATCCCCATTTTCCTTTTCGGAGGATCCATTGCCTTCACGAATATCCGTAATAAAGTTTTTCCCGATTTGCATATTTTCGGCATGCAAATCGATTACATACTGATAATAGCGTTCTGCTTCACTCAGTGTATTATCACTATTGATATCTTCCACATCAGGCAAGGTCGTAGCCAATGTTGGATAGTTTTCCTTGCTGAATTCAGAGGCAGGACTATTGCCCTCAGGGCCATTGTATTTTTTATAGCGTTCCAGAATACTGCTGTACAATTCATTGTTGTCAAAGTCGGTACCGCGGAAATAGTGAAAATCATCCGCAGATGGATCCGTATTTGCCTCGGTAAAGGCCTTAGAATCTACCCCATAACGCGCATTTATTTTGTTCAGATAGACATCCTGAAAAAAGTTCCGTTCATCATCATCACCTAAACCATCAAAACCAACATCCTGATAAGGGCGTGAGGCCGGTTGGTTATCGAATGCATCAACCAAAGACTGAAGTACAGGAACCCTGCCCCAAATGGTTGTATCCACATCAACAACTGCTTCGGTTGTGGGAAGTCCATTTTCGTATGCTTTTCGCGAATCGCGTAAAATATCCTCGGAAACATCACCCAAATTAAAATACAGCTGACCTCCTCCACTATTCTGATCTTCGCTAAATGGATCCATCATCCAGAATTCGATGTATTCAATATTGGCCGCTTCAAAATCGGAAGTTTCGATCTGACGCATAATACCACCCCACCTTGTTTCTGGTTGTTTAAGCTGTCCAAGCGCATCAAGTCCCGCACTAATTCCGCTTACCCCATCCACATCATAGTTGTAAAATCCACGTTCAGTCGGATAAAATGCCAGGTTAAAAACGGGGATATTACTGGGATATCCATTGGCTGTTTCTTTGGCCGGGAAAACTTCTTTTTCGAGAACTTGTCGCACTGCGTCCTTCGACAATTCCTGAGCATCAATATTCTTTGGCCTTAAATTTCCCTGATCGTAAAACAAGGGATCGATGATATACCATGCAAGTTTTGCCCGGTTCATACCATAAAATAAGCCTGTACCTACAGCGGCTTCAGGAAACATCCCTGCCTGAGTTTGACCCTGCGGGGTACTGGCCATGGCCCAACTTGTTACCATTTTAAGATCGATAGTCGATTTTGTTCCTTCAAAATCGTCAATATAAGAAGTCCCGGTGGTTCCGATGGCTCTGGAATGGCCTGGTAAAAAATGAGCAAATTCACCATTTAAAGTAACTGTTGAAGGGGCATCTGTTTCTATAAATGGCAATTTGTCGATCATTTTGGTAATCCAACGCGATTCTTGCTGATAACTAAAATCGGCACCCCAGATCACATTGTTTATTGGATCTTCACCAATGTTTGTTTTTTGTGTAATTGGTTTTTCACTTAGGTTAAGAAAGGTTCCTCCCAAGTGCAAATTCTTACTCCAATCGTAATCGACATGGGTTCCCATCATTCTTTTGGTTTGCAGGCTAAAGGTGGAATTGTTTTCCATGGAGATATTGATGGGTGTCCCTGAATTCAGGATTCCTTCATTGATAATCCGAACCCGACCCAGAGTATAATCTACCGTATAATCCACGTTTTCAACCAAAGGAATCCCTCCTGCTGTAACCGTTACCGATCCTTGTGGAACATTCAGTGCATTTAATGAAATTTCGGACCCTGTTGATGATTTATAAGAACCGTCGAGCAGGAATTTGTTTTTTGCAGGATATTGCTGAGCACTTGATTTGGTGAGGGTATACAGGGAATCGTAACAGTATTTATCTGCTATAGCTTCATTATTTATTAGATTTCGCAAATAGGAACCAAAAGGTTCCAGCATTGGGAAAAATATTCTCCCATTGGAGGCCTGAATAGTTCCTCCATTAATTGCGGCCTGATCAATAAAATCAAATACACCGTCGGCAGGAGGATTGTATTGTTGATCCAGTCGATCCAGCCTCATTACTTCCAAAAGATCAACCCCTTTTATGCTTTCAGGGCCTTCAGACAAATAGCCTTTGGGCACGCCATCCGTACCTCCTGCATACAAAATATGCATGATAAAATCTTCCTTATTAACCTGATAAGCTCCGATATTGTAAACATTTTTCATCATCAGCTTCCACAAATCGGTTCTTGTATTGGTAGCAGTACTTTTAAGCAATTTAACCATGAGGGTATTTGGAACAATGATTCCCTGATCGGAAAATTCGCCCACCTGGTAAATTTTTGGATCCCCAATCACCGTATATTGGTACGAAACGGCCAATACCTGATCGGGATTTAGTCGTGTATTCAGCGAAATAAATCCAAGTTTACGATTGATTGTATATTCTGTTGGCTTAAGTTTTCGCGCAAGCTCCACTTTTTCATAATCGATTCCAGAAACAAGATTCAAGGCTCCCCCCTGAAGATAAGAGGTTATATTGCTAATGTTTCTAATCTGGCTTGTATCGATAACTTGTTTTATATTATTTACAGCGTTGAAAGGCAATTGCTGGGTTGTTAACGGACTGAACAATGAATTGTAGGGACTATTTTCGCCCAAATCCTGCAAGGCCAGAATATTCCTGTTTTCAGTTAAAGGGGCGCCAACATTGGTTACCCAAACCTCAACCTTTGTAATGTTGATATTGGAATTGATAACGGGCAAATCCTGAAGAGAACGTTCATAATTATTGCGAAAATATTTTGCTAAAAAGAAATGGCGATTCTCTTCATATTCGTCCATTTTAAGTTGAAAATTATTTTTCTGACCGCCCCCCTGTACTGTTATAGAGGATGATTCGCTCTTTTGCTCTGAGAAAACCGAAGTAATGGTCATTTTCCCAAACTTAAGTTTCGATTTTACGCCGAATAAACTCTGACTTCCCTGGATAAGGGTACTTGTTAACGGCAAATTAACATCACCGGCTTCGATTAATTGAATTATTTCATCTTCTTTTCCTTCGTATTTTAATTTGAGTTTATTCTCAAAATCGAATGTAGCTTCTGTATTGTAATTGACTTTAAATTCTATTTTATCGCCAATCTTAGCCAAAACATTCAATTGGATTTTTTGTTGAAAATCAAAATTGGTGGTGCTTTGTTGACGAACACTTAAAGCCGGATCTTCGCGTTTATTGTTTACAACACCAAAAAGCAATTCTGCCGAACCCTGAGGCCTGATATCGATGGTATTGCTACCGAAAATACGTTCAAAGGCCTGACCTCCCACGTGAATTTTGGGGATTCCGCCTTGCTGGCCTGCATCCAACCTTTCACTTGCCCTTTGTTTCCAATAATTGTGCAAAGCCTGATTGGCCTCAAAAGCACGGTATTCATTCAAATCGATTTTTTGCGTAGGGCGGTAATTTAATGCGCCCATTTTGCTTGTAAAAATATATTGGCGAGTTATAGGATCGTATATAAATTGATTTTTTAAATTTTTAGGATCATGCAGATATAAAGGGCTTTGTGGAGTGGTTCCCATATACAATACACTTTTATCCTGAGGCAATGCATAGATAATAGCAGATGTATCTGTTTTTATAGTATCCTGATCCAAAGAGAGAGGCCTAACAGGAAGAAACTCAAATTCAGTCTTGTTCTTATCCAAGGTTCCGGCCTTCAAAAAAGGGCTTAAAACCTGAATGAAAACAAAAATAAAAACAAATACCTGTATGGATGTCCTATACTTTAACCTCAAAATAAACTGCTTTTGTTGCACGAATTTTCAAAATATTCACCTACATTAATTTCAGAACTTCTTTTATCAAATGCTCAACCCGTTCAATTTCAGGATGAGCACTTAAGGCTTTCTCAATCCCCTTTTGCGCTATTTGTTTGGTGAACCCTAAAACCACTAATCCTGATAACGCTTCTTCTTTCAGGCTATTGTGCTCAAAAGACAAAATACTACTTCCCTCAGAAGCCATATCAAGCTTGCCTTTTAGATCGATGATGATCCGTTGGGCCGATTTTAAACCAATTCCCTTAACCGATTTGAGCAAGCCCACGTCACCGCGGGCAATGGCATCGATTACTTCATTGGAAGTAAGCGCCGACAATATCATTCGGGCTGTTGAAGCTCCGACTCCGGACACACTCAATAGATTCCTGAAAACATTCCGCTCAAAATCATCAAAAAAACCATACAATATATGAGCGTCTTCCCGAACGATAAAATGAGTAAACAATTTGCAATTCTCTTTATCAGACAACGCCGAAAATGTATTAAGCGAAATATTTACATAATAACCAATCCCCTGACAGTCGATAATAACATAGGCAGGATTCTTTTCAATTAATTTTCCATTTAAATATTCGTACATTCCTCTTGTATTGATAGTTTCTTTAGTCAGTAAAAATACAAATTAAATAATCGGATTTACGCTCTAAATAGATGGAACATTAAGATTCCATTGTTCACAACCTCAGAGAAATTTTTATTCTTCAATTTTCATTTCCGCCTATTAAAATCAACCTGTTTTACAAAGGAATGCATGAAAACCAAACATTAAATCGGTAAAACATTGATCTATTTCGTTCATAATTGTGTTATAAGTTTCACATTAGTTATCAAGTGATATTCCAAAGTATGTATATTTGTAAAAAACAATTCCAGCCATAAAAAATTCAACATGGACAATTTATTTAAAAAAGATGCTTTAAAGTATCATAGTGAAGGAAGACCCGGAAAAATTGAGGTAGTCCCAACAACATCACATTCCACAATGCGCGATTTGTCACTAGCCTACTCTCCTGGTGTTGCCGAACCGTGTTTGGAAATAGAAAAAAACCCTGAGGACGTATATAAATATACAGCCATCGGAAATTTAGTTGCCGTTATTTCGAACGGAACCGCAGTTTTAGGTTTAGGTGATATTGGAACACAAGCAGGAAAACCCGTTATGGAAGGAAAAGGCTTGCTGTTTAAAATCTATGCCGATATTGATGTTTTTGATATTGAAGTAGATACCAAAGACGTTGATAAGTTTGTTGAAACTGTAAAAATGATCGCTCCTACATTTGGAGGAATTAATCTTGAAGATATAAAAGCACCGGAATGCTTTGAGATTGAACGCAGATTAAAAGAAGAGTTAAACATTCCTTTAATGCATGATGATCAACACGGAACAGCCATTATTTCTTCCGCCGGTTTGCTCAATGCTGTTGAAGTAGTTGGTAAAAAAATTGGCGATATAAAAGTAGTCATCAATGGTGCCGGAGCTTCAGCAATTTCGTGTACACGTTTGTACAAAAAATTGGGAATCAGACCCGAAAATATTGTAATGTGCGATAGTAAGGGCGTAATCCGAAGCGACAGACCAAACTTAAGCGTCGAAAAGAAAGAATTTGCAACAGATAGAGACTTAAACACCTTGGCAGAAGCCGTTGTTGGTGCTGATATGTTTTTAGGCCTTTCTGTAGGCGGCGTTTTAAAGCAGGAAATGTTAAAAAGCATGAATACGAATCCTATTGTATTTGCGCTTGCCAATCCAAATCCTGAAATAACCTTTGAGGATGCAAAAGCTACACGCGATGATGTTGTTATGGCAACCGGACGTTCAGATTATCCTAACCAGATTAACAATGTATTGGGGTTCCCTTTCATTTTTAGAGGCGCGCTTGACGTAAGAGCCACCGGCATTAATGAAGAGATGAAATTAGCCGCAGCCTATGCTTTGGCTAATTTAGCAAGGGAAACTGTTCCTGAAGAAGTAAATCAAACTTTTGATGCCGGAAACCTGACTTTTGGTGTAGATTATTTAAT
>JAFGWF010000254.1 GCA_016937295.1 Bacteroidales bacterium | reverse complement strand
GGGCTGCCGTCATCTTTCTTTGGTAGTTCGGTCGGTGTTTCGGGCTCCTTGGAAGCTTTAAGGATGGTCGTAACAAAACTTTCCGGATTTTCTGTCATCAACTTTTCCTTAAAGTTTATCACTTCTTCATTTAAGGTCTTCATCTTTTCTTTATGCACCTGTTTCTGCTCAGCATTTTCTTTATCGGTGAATTGTCCGTCAATAGCCTTTTTCTCTTCTTCTTTTTGGCCAAGAAATTTTAGATAGTTAAAAAACAGTTCATTATCCTTTGAGCCTTTTATTTTAGCATTTTTTACAAAATCATCGTTAGAAGTTGTAATGCTAAAATGTTGCTCCTTGTCAATAATTATCTCAAAATAGGTCTTGGCAGTAGTGACAATCAGATAGATACCTCCGGGCAAAGTTTCGTTACCTTGAAGCCTAAAGGAGCCGTTATTTATATAGGCAGTGTCTTTAATCATATTGGTATTCCCGTAGTAATGAACAAGATAGATAACAGAATCAGGATAATTATTTAATGTAATCTGAAGGTCGTAACCTTTTTTTTGTGAAAATAGATTTGCAGTCAGTGCAACTGTCAATGTTAAAAGAAAAGTGAGCTTTTTCATAAATGATATGTTTAAATAAAAAATGAAAATTAATTAAAAAATAGCTTCTTCTTCGGTTATAAGCTCTTGATAAAGAAGGTTATGAATATGACTTAATGCCTTAGGAATTCGAATGCCCCAATGGGTTTTGAACAAATGGAATAGATCGGCAACTGCATTTTCTTTTGCTGCTAACCGAGCATCCTGAAATAGAATGACAAAATCTTTCATGTCTTGATAAATATCGGCAAGATTGTCAGCTAAACTTTCCTTTATCAAGTCGTTATTCGCATCCGGATGCCAATATTTATCGTCTTTTCCAAAAGTCTCCTCACAAGCCATAAAGACTTCTTGCCAATGTTCTTCGGTAACATATTTGGTGTTCGCTGATAAATCTTCAGGCTCAATTTGCGGAAGCAAAGCGCCTTTGATGTACAGGAGCGGCAAAACTTTTTGATAGTATCCGAGTAAATCGGCCTTAGATTTTCCTTTGGCCGACTCGGTAAATAGGCAGTAGTCATGAGCTACTGTTATCATTTCCAATACGATATTAGATTTTACTTTCTCTAAATTGTCTTGACTCATAAATTTCGATTTTGAAAAAACTCCGGCAATGTAAATAATCATGTAAAACATTAATCGGAATTTTACTGACAGGCAAAAGTAGTGATTATGGTGTCTTGACTAATTTTAATTTCTGTTAAAGGGAAAAGTGATAGATTCAAAGATTAAGTCGCATGGTGCAGAGAGTAGAGGACAGAGGACAGCGGTCAGAAGTGAGTAGAAAGTATTATAATGACATCCGAAAACTGGCAACAAAAAATCCCAATCATACACTCAAGGCAAAAAGAAAAAATTCTGGGTTTTATGTTTTTTTGGGTCAAAGTCAACTAAGTTTTTCCCTTCCAATACTTTAACGAAATAGTTCATCTCTGTCAGGATTTTAATGCACTTTGTTCGATTTTCGTTTTCCCACAATTCGGTGTAAATAATTGGCTTGTATTTATTTATGGTTGATGTGGCTCCTTCCAATACAAAAGATTCGTAGTTTTCAACATCCAATTTAATACCGATAACCGGTTTTTTTGAGTGGATAATTTCTTGCAGGTCATCCAATTTTTTAATTTCTATGGTCATGGTTTTCCCTTGATTAAAATCAGGAATGCTTTCATGCACAACATGGCTTAATCCCTGCATCACCACATGATTGACTTCCGGTAAAACCATAGTGCCGGATTCGTTTTTGTTTCCCAGAGCAATATCAAAAACTTCAACATTGTTCAGTTTTTTTTCTTGCACGATTTTCTTGAGAATTTTTAGGTTTTCCTGCACGGGTTCAAAGGAAAATATTTGAGAATCAGGCTTTTGTTTTGAAAGGTAATAGGTCATTATGCCGAGATTTGCTCCAATGTCGAGAATAATTCCATCCTTTTTTATGAGTTTTATAAAATGCAAAAAGTCGCTTTCCTTTCGATTAAAGGGCAAAGTGAAGATGATATAGTTGGCAAAGAGATATAAATATTGCTCAAGACCAAACAGTTTCTGTAATATATATTTTAATGTTGACTTCATTTATAATAATCCTAAAATTATTACGCAATTCATTGAATATTACTCGTTTATCAGGTGATTTTCAATTGTCGCAATCTTAGGAGAGTGGTTTGCAAAAGTATAAAAAAGTATGGTGCAAGAAATGGATGATTACAAAGATAATGTGGTAAAAAAAAGGTCTCCAATCTGAAGACCTTATTCTTGATATTCTTCCATTTTAAAACGAAAGTATCGACTTTTTGATTCTTTCGATAGCTTCCAATAATTCTTCTTCGCTAATGACCAAAGGAGGGGCAAAACGAATGATATGGTCGTGTGTAGGTTTTGCCAAAAGGCCATTTTCAGCCATTTTTACACAAACATCCCAAGCCACTTTTCCATCTTTTGGTTTGATTACCACGGCATTGAGAAGTCCTTTTCCGCGAACTTTCTCAATCATGGGGTGGTCGATTTTCAAAATTTCACTTCTGAAAATTTCACCAAGATGTTGTGCGCGCTCGGCAAGATTTTCATCTTTAACAACTTGCAAAGCTTCCATTGCAACCGCACCTGCCAGCGGGAAACCGCCAAAGGTAGAGCCATGTTCGCCAGGCTTGATGGTCAACATAATTTCATCATCGGCCAAAACTGCGGATACGGGAATCACACCGCCACTCAATGCTTTCCCTAAGATCAAAATGTCAGGACGCACGCCTTCGTGGTCGCAGGCTAAAAGTTTTCCGGTGCGGGCAATGCCGGTTTGAACTTCATCGGCCACAAACAAAACGTTATTTGCTTTGCAAAGATCATAAGCTTTTTTCAAATAGCCGTCCTCAGGCACATAAACTCCGGCTTCACCTTGAATTGGCTCGACCAAAAAGCCAGCAACATCCGGGTCTTTCAACGCTTCTTCTAAAGCAGCGATGTCGTTGTAAGGAATGGTGATGAATCCGGGTGTGTAGGGTCCAAAACCTTCAAACGACTGAGGATCAGTGGACATGCTGATGATTGTGATTGTTCTTCCATGAAAATTGTCGGCACAAACAACGATTTTGGCTTTGTTGTTTTCGATACCTTTGACTTTATATCCCCATTTGCGAATAAGCTTTAGAGCAGTCTCATCAGCCTCAGCTCCGGAATTCATAGGCAACACTTTATCATAACCAAAATATTCGGTGATGTATTTTTCGTATTGGCCTAAAACATTATTGAAAAAAGCACGTGAAGTAAGGGTTAATTTTTCTGCTTGGTTTTTTAAAGCGTTCACAATTCTTGGATGACAATGTCCTTGGTTTACAGCGCTATATGCCGACAGAAAGTCGAAATATTCCTTACCTTCCGCGTCCCAAACTTTGGCGCCTTGACCTCTCTCGAGCACTACCGGTAGCGGATGATAATTGTGTGCACCGTACTTATCCTCAAGCGCCATCGCTTCTTTGGATGATATCTTTTTAATCATGGTTTACAGTATTTTAAATGTGAAAATTCAAGAAAATCTATTGGCGACAAATTTATTCAACTTTATTATACTATTGTTATCCTTAGCCGATAAAAATATCATTACCGCGTTTGGTTTTTGTCAACTATCTTAAAGTATGAGTTATGTGGTTATGAATACGAACCGGAAAATTCTCTAATTTCCCTATCAACTTTTTATCTTATATGAAGGTTTTTTTGAAGGATTTAAACATAAAGCACATAGCCCATTATCACATTCACTCTGAGCCGACCCCACTGAGCTGACTCCACTGAGCTGACTCCACTGAGCT
>JAFGWF010000253.1 GCA_016937295.1 Bacteroidales bacterium | reverse complement strand
TTATGCACCGGAATTCTCAAGTAAGGATGTGTAATCCAAGAGATTCCTTTGTCGCCGGAAGAACGGTCGATGTCGATATAACCATCAATGGTTTCGGCCCATTTCAGTATTACGTATGGTCTTTTTTTCTGGTGAAACGTAAAAAAGCGGCGATTCAGATGAAGCGATTCTTCTTCCAAAACACCTACAATTACTTCAATTCCGGCCTTGCGCATCTTTTCTATGCCCTTTCCCGAAACTTGCTCAAAACTATCCTGGCAACCAATAACCACTTTTGGGATTTTTTTTTCAATAATCAAATCGGAGCATGGTGGAGTTTTGCCATGATGTGCACAGGGTTCCAAGTTGACAAATAGGGTAGAGGTCTTCAATAATTCTTGGTCTTTCACGCTGTTGATAGCATTTACTTCTGCATGAGGGCCGCCATATTTCTGATGAAATCCTTCTCCGATTATTCGGTCGTGATGAACAATAACCGAACCTACCATTGGGTTTGGAGCCACATTTCCCTGTCCGTTGCGCGCCAACTCAAGGCATCGTCTCATATAAATTTCATGGTCTCTCATCGGAACATATCCATGGTAAGTTGACTATCGTTTTGGCTGTTAGTGTCATGGTTATCAATTTCTTGTGCATATTCTTCTATCAAACCTTGCTCGACAAAAACTACGTGAACGGCTGCATAAGTTAGTGGAATAGTGAATAATAATCCGATTCCGAAAAAAATGGCGCCGATGACATTGAAAACCAATAGAATGAGAACTAAAAGGAAAAATCGAAACCATTGTTTTGTTATAATGCTTCGGGACAATTCCATAGCCTCCCATATTTTTATATCTCTATTGATTATTAGCGGAATAGCAAAATAATACGCGATGGCAAAATAGATTCCGGGAACGACTAAAAGGTATAAACCGGCAACCGTTATGATTGACATTAATAAATGTGTGGCAATCACTTTGACCGGGCTTTGAAAAAAAGCAAAAAAATGAGATATCTTCGGAGCGTAGCCATAATAATCTTGCTGAAAAGCATTGAAATATCCCGCAATGAATGGACCGGCTAATAAAACTTGAACCGCTAAACCAGAATACTTGAAACGAATTAACAAAATTGTAAGCAGCAAATAAATGGAAGTGTAGAGCATAACCGGTATCAAATTTCGTTGAAGAATTTGAACTGCTTCTGCTAAAACATAATCTATTTTAATTTGATGCGGATGATTGTTATTCATTGAGTTAGCAACTTAAGATGATTTATTTTTGGATAAAATAAAAACTGCCCCAAAGAGCAGTTTTTATCATAAAATTTTCAATATTAGAAAAATTTCTCCACGTGAATTTGACCTTCAGGATTTTTCTTGCTCCATTCGGAATAACCTTCTTCTTCCAACAATTTGGTCATGTCGCCGGTCATTCTGGGGTTTCCACAAAGGAAAACATGCGTGTTTTCAGGAGTGACGTCAACTCCCCATTTTTCCTGAACAACCCCGTTTTTCCACATATCCTGAATCCAGTTTGTGTAGCCATTCCATTGCGCAAGTTCCTTTTGAGGCTCAGTAATGGTTGGAATATAACTGAAATTAGGAGCAAAACTTTGAAGTAGTTGGAGCTCGGATGAATATCCTAAATCCCAACTATTTGCAGCGCCGTGAATTACAGCTAATTTTCCGGTTCTTTTCAGTGCATCGGAGCGAAGCATACTCATGTAAGGAGCAACACCGGTACCGGTTGCAATCAAAACCACATTTTGATCGTTTGGAATTTGGTCTAAGGTAAACATACCAACAAACTTTTGTCCAACGCCAACTTTATCACCGATTTTCAAATTGAATAGTCTGGGAGTTAGAGCGCCTGAGTGTACAAGAGTAATATAAAACTCTAAGAATTCTTTCGACTTACTGGATGATGCAATAGAATAAGCTCTTTTTATCATCTTGTTTGGGTCAGTTTCGGTTTCTTCAGCAGTGCTTTGAGCAATTTTTGGTGCCGAAACCGGCAAAAATAAAGCAACAAACTGGCCGGCTTTAAAATCAGGTAATTCCCAACCTATTGGGGCAATACGAAATACTTTCATTATCGGTGAAACCTCAATTACTTGAGAGACAACGCCATTTAATTCTTCCATAACAGTTATTTATTTATTATAAAATGTTTTATTTATTCAATACCGCCAAAATGCTTCATAAACTGAATGCGTTCAAAAGCAATGGTGTTTTTATCCTTGTCAAAAGCCAGTTTTCCTTTAAACTGACTGATTGACTTATAGTTGTGACGTTCCATCCAATCTTCAATCACGCGTTGCATGGCAAGAATAGATTCCGGTCCTTTTTGATAAATTACGGATGCAACCTGCACTGCGGTAGCTCCGGCCAAAAGCTGTTTGATAACTGTTTGACCGTCATGAATGCCTGTAGTTGCAACAATATCAACGTTTTCGTCGATTATGTTGCTTAAAATCGAAACCCATCTCAAGGTGTTGATATTGTCAGCAGGGGTGCTGAATACATGCGATGAAACAATTTTCATGTTTTCAATGTCGATATCGGGATTATAAAACCGGTTGAAAAGCACGATTCCGTCAACATTCCTGGTCCAACTTATGGTTTTAACTAAATTTGCCAAGGATGCAGAATAGCTGCTGATTTTTATGGCAAGTGGCAGCTTAACAGAAGCTCTAACGCTTTCAATCACATCAAAGATAATCTTTTCGGCATCAGCAGCAGAGCGATTATGGTCGGAGGGCAATACTGAAATGTTAATTTCTAAAGCGTCAGCTCCGGCTTCTTCAATTTTCTTAGCCCATTCCGTCCACTGATTATTGTCGATACAATTGATAGAAGCAATGATTGGAATATCTACCGCCTTTTTAGCGTCTTTTATCTGCTTCAAGTAGTTTCCAAGCGAATTGTCTTTAATATATCCTGAAATATAATCGTTTACTTCACTTCCATACGTAACATCTTTGCTGATATTATGAGCTGATTCCGCATGAATTTGCTCTTCAAAAAGGGATTTTAGCACAATGGCGGCAGCCCCATTTTCTTCAAGTTTTTTAATTTTTTCGATGCTGTTTGACAAACCCGAACTTGCTACGATTATCGGGTTGCGTAATTTTAAACCTAAATAGTTAGTAGATAAGTCAATCATTGCTTTGAGTGTTTTAAGATTATTTGATAGGAGTGAAGGTGCGTTGGCGAGCTTCGCGGTCTAACATAAAAAGTCCGGCACCTTGTCCGTCTATGAGTTTTAGTTGGTCAAAAATATCTCTAACAGAGGCTTCCTCCTCAACTTGCTCATTTACATACCACTGCATTAATGTTACGGTTGCATGGTCTTTTTGTTCTAATGCTAAATCGACCAAATTATTTATCCGTTCGGTAATGTATGCCTCATGATTCACCACATTTTCAAATACATCAATAATCCCTTTCCATTCTGCTTGCGGGGCTTTGATTTCTTGAAGTGTTACCATTCCGCCTCTGTCCATGATGTACTGAAAAAGTTTCATGGCATGGGCTTGTTCTTCTTCAAATTGAACCTTCATCCAATGTGAAAATCCGGGAAGGTTCTTTGTTGATAAAAAGGCTGACATCGAAAGGTAGAGATAGGCTGAATATAACTCTGCATTGAGCTGATTATTTAATTCTTGTTCTAATTTACTGTTAATCATATTATTGTGTTTTAAAGTTTCTAATAAAAATATTGTGGTAAAAATAGGTAAAAATGGTTTAACTGCCACAGTGTTTATTGACGATAACTATAAAGAAATCCTGAAATTTTCTTAAAATGGAGAGTTTGGTCTGGTGGTGAAAAACAGGTGCAAAAAAAAGAGGCTGCCGTGGAAGACATCCTCTTTAAAGCTTAGATATATTTTTATGCCATTTCGGCTTGGAAGTTCCTAATTAGGATAAATCAAAAATGATTAGAGCTGAGTCGATTAGTAACGACGACTTTGGTAACGGTTTCTGTCTCCGTATTGGTTATTACCACCACCGCCACCACCGCGTTGTTGGTAACTACCTTCTTCCTTCGGTTTAGCTTTTTTAACTACGATTGTTCTTCCGTCAAGTTCTGTTTCGTTTAGTTGGTCAATAGCGTGATTAGCATCGCTATCATTCGACATTTCAACAAAACCGAATCCTTTAGAGCGACCGGAAACCTTGTCAGAAATAATTTTAACTGAATCAACCTCTCCGAATTGTTCGAAGATGTTTCTTAAACTACTTTCTTCAGTGTCGTAGTTTAATTTAGCAACAAAAATGTTCATGAAATAAAAAAAATTAAATTAATAATGTGCCCCAAGAGGCTAAATAATTATGCGAAGATATATCTTTTATTTAATGCAAATCCTTTTTTTTTAGGTATTTAAAAAAAAAACTGCTTTCTGTAATTATGACTGAAAGCAGTTTTTTGTTTTCGGTATCATAGACGCCCAAAATATTTTCGGATTTATAGATTTACATTATGATTTGTACGAATAATAATGGATTATAAAAATTCATAGATGGTAAGTCTAAAATGTCCTATTGATTATCAATGATCTATGTTTTAAGGTGTCGATAATATTTTGAAAGGTATCATTTCGCATTTATTTTGTCGAAAACCTTAAAAATTAATCGTCCTTATCATCGTCATCGTCATCCGCATCATGATCATCATCCTCCTCTTCTTGATCGAAGTCGTTGTCATCGTTGGAATTCAATTCCAAATAGTCTAAATCATCATACTTATCCTGATAACTTTCTTTAATTTCAGCTTTTAGTAGGCCATCTTCATCATAATCATCATCAAAAGTAATAATGTCTTGCGCTTTCTGTATAGACATACGTACTAAATAATAAACGTCATTAGTTTCGAAAGGGAGAGCAAGTTTTCTTTCGCCGTCTTTATTTGTGTAGCTGATTAAATGCTGCTCAAAACCGGCAGGGTAAACAAGTTTGATTTGTTCCTTTACTTGCTCATCAAGTTTATCGTAGTCTTTTACTATTCTTGGTTTACTCATAATCTCTTCGTTTAAAATACAGGTGTAAAGAAATAAATCTTTTTAATTTGAAAGAGATTTTTGAAAAAAAAAAATAATATTTATAATGTGTTGAAAATTAACAATATGCGTAGTTATTGAACAGTAAATTTGAGGTTTCATAATGAAATGTTTCGGAAATCATGGCCTTGTTTCAAAAAAATTCTTTGAAAATGTTGTTTCTTTAAAATCAATTAAAGTAGCAATAAACTGAGAGCCATCAATGCCATTCCGGAGATTAAACCATAGATTGCTACATGATGTTCGCCATATTCTTCGGCGGTTGGTAATAATTCGTCCAATGAAATATATACCATCACACCGGCAACTCCGGCAAAAACAAATCCCAAAAATCCATCACCGAAAAAAGTGATTAACACCAAATATCCTACTAATGCGCCAATTGGTTCGGCCAGTCCGGAAGCGAAACTTAGGGCAAAAGCTTTTTTTCTGTTTTTGGTAGCATAATAAACGGGAATAGAGACGGCAATGCCCTCAGGAATATTGTGAATAGCTATGGCAATTGCAATGCTGATACCGGTTTGAGGGTCGTCGAGAGCTGCTACAAATGTGGCTAAGCCCTCAGGAAAGTTGTGAATTCCTATGGCCAAAGCAGAAAACAAGCCCATGCGCATTAGCTTTTTTTCCTTATCTTTAGTGTCCATTAATTCAGGGTTCTTTATTTCATGCGGGTTTTCCGGACTTGGAACAAATCGGTCAATAAGTCCAATCATTAAAATTCCACCAAAAAATGATAAAACCGTTAATATTTCTCCTCTCGAAATTCCATATATCGCCGTTAACTCTTCATTAGCTTTAACAATAATTTCCATAAAAGAAACATAAATCATCACTCCCGCAGAAAATCCAAGTGACGCTGCTAAAAATTTTGGGTTGAATTTTTTAGAAAGAAAGGCTGTCAGACTTCCAACGCCGGTTGATAATCCTGCAAAAATGGTTAGCCCTAATGCGAAATAAAAATTTTCCATTAACACAGTTTCAAATTTCCCTCAAAAGTATTCAATTTATAATTCAGTTGAAAAAAAAACTGCCGGTTGGTTACCGGCAGTTCTTTCGATTATTGTTTGATTAGTCTTTCAATTCTAAACAAATGGTTGTTTTTCAGTCTTAAAAAATACATTCCCGCAGGCTGTTCCGAAATGTCGATGGTTATCAAACTTTCTGGATTGACCATTTGTGCATTTTTGATGAAAACTATTTGACCTTGCATGTTAAATACTTCAATTTCAAAGTATTCCGTCAACCCTCCTTCGATATTAATATTGAAAATGCCAGTTGCAGGGTTAGGATAAACCAATATTTTATAATCTTTGTTGTATTCGGAAATGCCGCCACAAATAACAACTTTTATCTGAATGGTATCCGTGTTTTTGCAGCCTAAATTGGTATAAACATCGACCCAAACAGGATGTTGTCCTAATCCTAAGGTACCATCAACCAATATCATTTGGTTTGTATCGCCTGTACTCCACAAATATTTGTCGAAACCATAACCGGCATCTAAAATCTTGCTGCCACCGTTGAAACAAATTGAATCGTCAGGACCAAGATTCACATAAGGTATTTGATCTTTAGATAGCAAAATAGTATCGCTCCCATCACATCCATTGGCATTTGTAACTTCAACTGAGTATTGATAGGTTCCGGTGGGCAACATGCTGAGGTTTATCGGTAAGGTTTGATTGGTGCTATTGTTAGACCATAGATAGGATTGGAATCCTTGACCGGCATTGAGCACAATCGTGCCACCTCCACAAACAAGTGTGTCGTTACCCAAATCCACAACCGGAATTGGATAAACAAAGATAGTAATTGAATCGAAAATGGTATTCTGACCATCAAAAATTGCTACATAGAAGGTTGTTGATGTAGTAGGAGTGAAGACAGGATTGTAAACCGTAGAAGAGAATCCGGTAGGACTGCTACTCCAACTATAGGTGTAGTTTCCGGTACCGCCACCTGCAATTACCGAAAGTTGAACGTCTTGCAAGCCGCAAATGGTTGTTGCTGAAGCGTTTATATTGCTGGTCATTTGGCCTCCACTAACAGAAATCAAAACTTTATCAGAATCGGAGCATCCGGTATTGTTATCCGTAACGTGAAGGGTTATCTCCGAACTAGCGGTGAGTAAATTAGTTTGAGTATTCTGTAATGATGGATTTTGAATTAATGAAGAGGGCTGCCACAAGTAACTGAAATTGCCTGAACCTCCGGTAGCTTTTCCTTTCAATGATGCCGCTGTCGAGTAATTAACCACAGTGTCGTTTCCTGCATTTGCTACGGGTGATGATTGTACGGAAATTGTATTTATGGCGGTGTCGCTACATCCGTTTCCATCGGTATAGCTGTAATTAATCGTATGAGTACCAACACCAATAATACCTGCATTGAAAGTATTATTCGATACTCCAATTCCAAAATAGTTTCCTCCAACAGGGATGCCTCCGCTTAGGCTAAATGTTGGTGTAGTCTCGCAAATAGGTGCAAAATTTGAAAGGCTTACATTCGGTTTGGCATGTACTTTTTGAATAGTAATATTTGAGTTTGAACAGCCAAAACTATTGGTTGCCGTGTAGGTGATAATGTGATTACCAACGCCGGCAATGTTTGGGTTAAACTGATTATTTGAAACGCCTGGTCCGGTATAAGTTCCTCCAGAAGGAACACCGCCATAAAGGGTGAAGGTTTGTGATCCTTGACAAACATCCTGTAAACCTCCAATATGTACATTTGGTAGCGGATTAACAGTTATCAGAACGGAATCCTTCAAGGTCATATTTCCATC
>JAFGWF010000252.1 GCA_016937295.1 Bacteroidales bacterium | reverse complement strand
TACCGTTCGACTTGCATGTGTTAGGCCTGCCGCTAGCGTTCATCCTGAGCCAGGATCAAACTCTTCATTGTGAATGTTTGTATTAAATTATTTCTCTTTTACCGTTCTACTTTCCCGCTCTTTCGTTCTATACGCTTTATTTTGCTGCTCAATACTTTCAAAGAACTCCACTCAATTTTTTAAATTGCTTGTTAAACACTTTAAAATTTTGGGGGTGCAAAGATAGAAACTTTATTTTCTATTCAAACAATTAATTTAAATTATTTGACTTTATTTGTTTCTGTCTTTATGAACTAATCCTGAAAAACAGGACGGCAAAGATAGTTAACTAACCTTATGTGTCAAGTTTTTTTTTCATTATTTTAAAATATTATTAATTTACTAAATATCAATATATTAATAGAATTTAATTTAACATAATCGTTACTTTTCAATCATTCTACCACTCATTAATTGGAGAGCCAGTATCTATTTTTAGTGTCAATCGGTTGGAAAATTATGAAAATTAACGGAGAGTTTTTCTATTTAAACGTAGTTTTTCTTTTAAAAACATGTGTTTCATTCTTAAAAAGGCCAGTTATAAGAAACTAACACTCCAAATTTTCGATTGGATATTAATCCATTTCATTGTAGAGCACTTGAGTTATTTCGTTTTTTATGGATTTGAAACCGCAAATTCGTAGTTCTAGGAAAGTAAAAGAAATCTATTTTTGCATAGATAGTAGAAACGGTACAACGTCGTGCTTTAAAAGTATATTTTTCTAAAACATGAACAATATTTTATGATCATAAATGTTAACAAAATCAACATTTTTAATCCATTTAAATTTTTAAACTATACCTATGGCATTCAGAAATTTGATAATCTTTTTTATTTTTACGAGCATATCCCTTCAGGTTGAGGCACAAATCTTTTCTTTGGGCAAATCGGATTCTTCCGATAAAAGGTTCTATTTAGGTGGAAATTTAGGTTTATCGTTTGGAACGATAACAAATATATATATAGCTCCTGAGTTGGCGTATGCCCTCACTGAAAACCTTCATGCGGGAATAGGTGTTAGTTATCAGTTCACAAGAGATATTCGATATAATCCATTTATTGACTATTCGGTATATGGAGGTAAACTTTTTGGAAGATATTTTTTCCTTGATGATTTTTTCGTTCAAGCCGAATACGAAAGATTGGTTTATGATGCCAATTATAGCAATACTAATAATAAGATGCAATATGATGGCATATACGGCGGCGTTGGATATCGGCAATGGATGGGAGAATCCTCCTTTTATTATATAGCACTTCTGTTCGATTTGAATGACGACCAGTTTATTTTTGGAATAAATCCATTTTTTCGAGCCGGTTTTGCAATCGGGCTATAACAAATTGAAGACTAATAGGAATCTTCCGCTTTATACCACGAAGCATACATAGCATAACTCTCCGAAATACGATTAATTTCCCCTTTAACTAATTCTATACTAATTTCCTTAATTTTTTTCGCAGGAATGCCGGCATAAATTGAACCCGATTCGACTACAGTACCTTTGGTGACAACCGAACCTGGGGCTATAATGGTGTTAGACTGAATAATAGCTCCGTCAAGAATAATGGCGCCAATACCAACAAGTACATTATCCTGAATTGTACAGCCATGGATTACTGCATTATGAGCGATGGAAACGTTGTTGCCTATTTCAACAGGTGCTTTTTGGTAGGTACAATGAATAGTTGCATTATCTTGAACATTCACATTGTTTCCGATTTTAATAGAGTGAACATCGCCACGCACCACCGAACCAAACCAAAAGCTGCAATTATCGCCGGTAATTACATCTCCAATAATTACCGCGTTTTCTGCAAGAAAATTATTCTTGCCAAATTGTGGAGTTTTCCCCAAAACCTTTTTAATCAAAGCCATATTATTGTTTACTAATTTTTAAAATTCGTTGAGTTTTAGTATCTATTCTAAATCGATTATCGGCGCGCATTCCAATTATCCAAACTATTTCATCATTGGATACGAGCAGAAAAATCTCGGTTTTATCAAGAATTGATATTTTGTTGTCGATAAAAAAATCGCTTAACAGTTTTTTACCTTTCATACCAAAGGGATAGAAATAATCGCCATGCTGCCATCTTCGGATTTTCAGAGGAAAAGTTACTTTATGGTAGTCGATCCAAATTGTATGGGAATCCGATGAAAAATGTGAAGGTTTTTCAGAAATCAATTCGCAATGCAATTCCATAGGAGCCAACACTTCCAAATCAGAGGAGATATACCAGTCCTCATTTAAATAATTATTATTCAAAACATTACCTGGAATCAAGATAATTTTGCTACGGTCTATAAATAATCGAAAGGTTGGAGAATCGAACCACAATCCACATTTTTCCGTCAGAATTGCTTGCCAAATTAAATCGACGGTTGCAAACGAAAATTTATATCCTCTAAGGAATTCTCTGAAATAAATCTCGTGATTTTCTAATTGTTGCAATTGTTCTAAATCCAGAACAATATTATCTTCTTGTAATTCAATCATAGGGTTAAGAGCTGCATCAGTTTGATTCAACAAAAATGACTCGACTTTAGCAATATATTCAGCTAATCGACTGATATTCAACAAAAATTTTGGATTATTCTGTGTAAAAAAAGGGAGAATATCATGACGGATTTTGTTTCGTAAATACTTAGTAGATTGATTGGAAGAGTCCTCAACAAAAGGAACATTTTTAATAGAAGCATACTTTGAAATGGCTTGTCTGTCAGCGAAAAGAAGTGGCCGAATCAAAGATGGAGTTTGAGCCGGAATACCGTGGAGACCAGCCAAACCGGTTCCTCGGGACAAGTTTATCAGAAAAGTCTCAGCTAAATCATCCAAATTGTGAGCAGTGGCAATAAAGTCGAATTGGTATTTAGATTTCAACTCACTAAACCAGTTATATCGCAATTCGCGAGCAGCCATTTGGATGGATAGTTTATGAGTTTTGGCGTAATGCTCGGTGTCGAAGCGAATGATGTCGAATTCAATCTGATTCTGCAAACAATAATTTTCCACAAAAAGCATATCTCTTTCAGACTCCTGACCACGTAGCTGGAAATTACAGTGGGCTACTCGAATTTTGAATGAAGTTTTTTGAAACAAATGCAGCATTACCATGGAATCGACTCCTCCACTTACTGTCAAAATCACAGAATCACTACTCTTTAACAATAAGTCATTTCGCAGATAGTTATTAAAATCAACCTCCATTATGTAAAATATTATCAAACTGCAAAAATCGAAAAGATTAGTTTAACTGACACGAGAAACTCACCTTATTAAATACATTTTTCCAAATTCCTTAGTAAAATAGGAGTCTGCCTCTGTTTGTCGCAACTCAACCGACTCACCACTTAGTTTGGTGATAACACGATACAGATAAACGCCATTGGCAAGTCTATCACCAAATTCATCGGTGCCATCCCATGCAAATTCGGTAATATTTCGGCCAATATGAATGGGGCCGAGCTCAGACATATCAATTTCGCGCACCACTTTTCCACTAATTGTCATTATTTGAATAAGCATATAATCAGGAAGTTGAGCTCCGGTGAGAGTAAAAACAAAATGCGTTTTTGACGTAAAAGGGTTAGGCCAGTTGAGTAGATGCGTTATAGAGCTTTTGTTTATAACAGAAAAGCTAATTTGAAAATCATTGATACCGGAAGAATTTAACGTAGCATCAGCGGCCTGAACGTAAAGGATGTATTCACCATCCTCCATAAACTCAGGATTAAATATAATTTTGGCTTTATTTTCGGGCAATTCTCCTGGCAAAAACTTCATTTGTTCTATTCCATTTTTTGAAAAATAAACTCTTTTTTTGGCCAAATTCCCAGGCTCAGACAAATAGACATAAAACAATGTCGTATCATCGACCGGCATGTAAACATTATCGTCGAGCAGGGTAATGATAATTTCGGGTCGAGCCGAAACAATATCTCCATCGAGAATGTGAATACCATCGAAAGTAATGTCTAAAAGGGGGTTTGATTTATCTTCCGCAACAAAGAATGGCACTTCCAAGCTATTATTTGCATGAGTATATTCCAATTGATCATAAGCTTTTGAAATCGTATCAACCGGATTTATTTCCAAATAAAAGGTACAGTTTCCGGTAAGTTGATGAGTGGGAACAAAGAAAGAATCGACTATATGACTATTTCCGACAATTGGAGCAATATATTTATAGCCCAAGTCGTGATTCACATTTTGATTATCAATCAGCCAATAATGAATTAGAAGACTATCGGGCAAATCCACAGAGGAAAGATTCCGATAACCAATATTTAGGGTCATGGTATCGCCGCGCTGAATTGTATCGCTATGAAAATCAAAAGCTATTTTAGGTGCCACAGCCAATTCTGGAATGTCAGTATGTGTCAATCGGATATAATCGACATAAGCGGGTGTGTGCAAACTATCATCTTGCATAAACAAAACCACCTGACAATAAGGATATTTATTAGCCGGTAAAATATCGTTTAACTGGCTGATATAGTTTGAGTCTGGAGGAATATTATTTAAAACGGTATCTATTGAACCATCACTTTCGATACCTAACAATGCGAGATGAACATTGTCCGTATTTACCGGATCTTGGGAAGAAACCTTCCATGAAAGACTGTTCCATTTATTCGTTGGCCCGATGATTTCAGTTATCATAAACCCCTCTTTCCACTTGGTATTGAAACTATCGGTAAGAGAAATGATTGCCTGAATACTATCCCCGATAACTTCAGATGCACCGCCTAATTGTCCTTTCACACCCCAAACAATATAAGGCCGATTATCGGGAATAAAGCGATGGAAATTAGCCCCAATGGAATCATAAGCTTTATGAAGGTATTCAGGCCATTGGGTGATATGACTATTTTGAGCAGACCGCGCCAAAACATAGTACCCATCTGGAATTTGAGCGATAAAGTCAGCCGTACGTTGAAACCATGCAGAATCTGAAACTGCATTAGC
>JAFGWF010000040.1 GCA_016937295.1 Bacteroidales bacterium | reverse complement strand
ATTTTTTATTATCGCTTAAGCCTTTCTAATTACCAAAAAACCAACCTACACAACGAAATTGCCGGCGTAGCCAATGATCTTGGGCAAGCTTTTCATCTTAAAAGTCAACTCGATACCAGTAGATTTTATTTGAATTTGGCCTTAGACCATATCGACAAAGAAGAATTGCCCGAAGGTTATTTTTCCATTATGATTAATCTTGCCACAAATTGGTTCTACGAAGGCAAAATAGCAAAATCTAACGAGCAGTATTTTAAGATATTAGAAGAAGGAAAATCATTCTTGCCACCCGACAAAATTGCCGTGGTTTATAATAATTTGGGGTTGAACTACAAAAGAGTGGCTAACTATGAGAAATCGACATATTACTATAAAAAAGCTCTTGTCATTGACGATTCTTTGGGATTGTATGAAGAGATGATAACGGATTATGCCAATCTTGGGAACAGTTTTTATCAATGGAAACGATTTGATGCGGCCTTAAATGCTTTTAATGAAACTTTAAAAATTGCAGATTCTCAAAAACTTGAATCGAAAAAAACAAATATTTACAACGATTTATCAGGTGTTTATAGAGCTTTAAATCAATTTGACACGTCCATTTATCTGTTAGAATTATCTCTTTCGCTGGCGGAAAAATACAATAATACCTATATGATTGCTATTGCAAATCATGGCTTGGGAATGACTTATTTTCAAATGGGTCAATTTTCTAAGGCTAAACCATTTACCGTTAAGGCTTTAAAAATGTTTAAAGAAATGGGGCAAATTTTTTCTCAGGGGAATGCACTTTTGGTTTTAGGAAGAATAAATCAAGCCCTGAAATTGGATAATGAGGCCATTAGTAACTATCAACAAGCGGATTCAGTGGCTGTTATGATGAGTGCAATTGAGCTGCAAAAAGATATTGCCTATCAGTTGGCTAACTTCTACTCAGCTCGGCATGACTATAAACAAAGTGATTACTACTATAAAAGATTTGTGATGCTCAACGACAGCGTTTTTAACAACCGCAGTCACGAATTGCTGACCGAATTTGAGGTAAAATTGGATGTTTTGCAAAAGGAAAGAGAAGTGGAACGAGTGAATGCAGTCAACGAAATTCAGTTGCAACGCATTGGTTTTCAGAGTAGAGTGTTGTGGATTTTAGCTTTGAGCTCGTTAATCTTTTTAGCGTTAGGAATCACCATTTACTTTCTTTTTCGCGCAAAATCACAATCGTATCGACTATTATTTGAAAAGAATAAACAAATGTTAGAAGAAGCAAAAACTACTGCAAAACAGCGTATTGAATCCTCAAAATCGGGTGTGAGCGATTCGTTCTCGGAAGAAATGGCCGGAAAAATCCTACATTTGATGAAGGATGAAAAACTGTTTCTTGATGAAGAATTTACCGCCTCAAAACTGGCTGAGAAACTCAATACCAATACAACGTATCTTTCGCAAATCATTAACGATCAGTTTAATACTAATTTCAATGGATTTGTAAATAAATATCGAATCGACCTTGCTCAAGAAAAATTACTTCATCCCGATTATTCTAATTTCACCATTGAAGCCATAGCTAATGAATGCGGTTTTAAATCGAAAAGCTCCTTTAATCAAGCATTCAAGAAATACACCGGACTCACTCCAAGCTATTATCAAGAGCAGGGCAGGAGGTAAGCGTAATTGAACATTAGGGTATAATTTTATGATTAATCCTGTGCTAAATATCGGGATTTTCATAATCGTCACAATATCAGTTGAATAAAGACTGTGCAGATTTATAAATCCATACAGTAAACGCGCAGATTTCGGATCTTAATATTTTAATTTTGTCTCCACAATCAATCTTAAATTATTAACTAAATTTTGAAATTGTGAAACGATTAAACAAATTTTACACATTGTTAGCAGGTTTATCACTAGTTTTAGCCGGTTGTGGCGGTGGTGGTTCCGTTCAAGAAAACGAGTTTTTAGGAACATTGCCCGGCTTAGCTGCAAACTACGACACGCAACTTGAAGAATTGAAACAAAAAGCGAAAGAGTCCACTTCGATGGATGATGCTTTCAAATATGACAAAGAGTACGACTTGCTCAAGGAAGAAGCTGACAAAAAAATGGAAGAGACCTTTGCAACCACAAAATTTGAAAAAGGCATTCCTTTCCAAGGCTTAGAATCCGACCGTTTTACGGTGGAAACAATGACTGCAACCGGTGCCGGACGTACTCGTCTGAACTTGGAAGCAACGGTGAAAGCTAAGGAAGACTTGAAAAATGAGTATGGCGGATGGGAAAAATACATTTTTGGATACATTGTAGTTGTTGATGCTCAAGGTGGATTTTTGGGCGATCCTACCGTACTTGCCTCAGCAATGGGTGCACGTCCGGAATACAAAGCAGGCGATGAAATTAAAATGACCGGAAGTATCGGCCCTTTAAAAGATTTTGTAAACTTCGCCGCAATCAAATTTATCAGCAAAGAAGAATACGAATCGAAAAAGTAATATACCACTAAAATGAGCGTATTGGAATCAATGCGCTCATTTTCTTGTATTTAAACTTGATAATATTCCACTAACCATTCCGATAATTGTTAAATTAATTACAGCAGAATTGTTCTTTAATTATTTTTTATATATTTGGGGCTCTGTTAACGCTTATGAATACAGTATTTATAATACATCTAAACTATTAACTAAATTACTTAAAACCAATATTATGAAAAGACTCCTTACCCTCTTAGTTTTAGTGTCGATGGGGCTTTTAGCTCAAGCGACCATCCACAATGTGGACAACAACCCAAATCGCCCCTCAGGTTATTTCGATAATCTGCAATTGGCTCTAAATTCTGCTTCTCCCGGCGACACGATTTACCTTTATCCATCAAACACCTCTTATGGAAATGTTACCATAAAACAAAAGGTTCATATTTTTGGAAAAGGGTATGATGGAACAACCGGAAACGGATCTAAGATTCAGTCTCTTACTCTCGACACTAATACTTCCCCTTCAACAAATCCAAGTGGCAGTAGTTTTCAAGGGTTAACTATTAATCAGATAAATTGTGATAAACCCAATATTACCAATATTGTTGTTGTGGGGAATTATATATCTTATTATAGTTCAGGGATTTCACTGTATAATAACTGTTCAGGTTGGTTGATTGCAAATAACTATTTTGCCGGACATATAAACCTATACAACAATGGTAACATAGTAATTTCAAATAATGTATTTTATGGAGGTCAAACCTATCCAATATATGCTTCTACTGCAACATCGGTGATTTTTACGCATAATTTGGTTATGAATTTCAACTATATGTATGACGTTTACAATGCAATCATCTCGGATAATATATTTGTTTGTAATGGGGCTACTAATCAAACTCATATGGCCAATAATAAGTTTTACAATAATATTAGCTATCGTTCAGCCTTAAATCCATATTCACTTCCTCCGGCAGGAAATACAGGTGCGAATAATATCTCGAATCAGGATCCGCTTTTCGAATCGGCTCCTTCAAACGGCCAATTTAACTATACTCTTGATTATCACCTTAAATCGAATTCACCGGCCAAAAATGCAGCCTCTGACGGCACCGACATTGGTCCCTATGGCGGTTCAAGCCCATTTGTTTGGGGTGGAGTTTTCACTATTCCTCAAATTACTGAAACCAATATCACCAATCCGGTGATTAATGTTTCAACTCCTGTAAATGTGAATGTTAAAGGCAATAAAGCCGGATTATAAGATTGTTTAACTGATAAAACTTTGATTATGAAAAAGATAGTATTTTTAATGATATTTGTTAGCGTTGCATTCTTAGCTCAGGCTACCATCCTCCATGTAGATATTAATGCAAACCGCCCTGCAGGTTATTATAGCAGTCTTCCTGCTGCAATCAACGCTGCTTCAGTCGGCGATACCCTTTTTATTTATCCGTCTAATGTTTCTTATGGAAATGTGACTTTGACCAAACGCCTTCATCTATTTGGTTTTGGCTTTAATGGCGCTACAAACGGGGTGTCCCATATTTCAACCATAACCATGGACACAACCACAACCCCCAATTCATCACCTTCAGGTTCTTCGATTTACGGGCTTACAATTGATTATTTTAATACAAGCAAAGCTAATATCAACAATATTGTGTTGGCCGGTAACTATTTTAGATATGGGCAAATTCAAGTATCGACCAATAGCTACGGATGGCATATAAAAAACAACCTGATTGCAACAAGCATTGATGTGAATAATGCTACTAATGTATTGATTAGCAATAACATATTTGATAATGCGTATGGTATTTACTATTCGAATAGCTCTACCGTAACCATATTGAATAATATATTTTTCAATTGGTATTATTTTTATAACGTATTCAACGCAACTGTTAGTAACAATATTTTTCTTTGTGTGACAAATCCTAATCAAAACCAAATGGCTAATAATGTTTTTACTAATAATCTTAGCTATCGATCTGCGAGCGAACAGTTTAATCTACCTCCGACAGGAAATACCGGCACAGGAAATCTATCCAATCAAAATCCACTATTTGTAAATGGAACAACCTCTGGCAGTTTCGATTATACCAAAGATTACCATCTTACAGCGTCGTCACCTGCAAAAAATGCCGGAACGGATGGCACTGACATTGGTCCTTATGGTGGCACTAATCCTTTTGTTTGGGGCGGCGCAATCACCATTCCTCAAATCACCGAAATGGTAATTACCAATCCTGTGGTGAATCAGGGAACGAATATTACTGTGAAAGTAAAAGCAAAAAAGGCTGATTTATAAACTGAAAACTAAGAAATTATGAAAGATTATATCCGATATTTGTTCGGAGTAATACTTTGCATGTTCTTTGTTTCGCAGGTCTCAGCCCAACAAATCAATTATGCAGAATATTTCTTCGACACCGACCCCGGAAGGGGAAACGGTACTGCCTTGCCGGTTTCTTCAACGAATACCATTGATGCAAGCTTTACCATACCAACTTCGGCTTTGAGTCCCGGAATGCACAACCTCTATATCCGAACGCGCTCAACCGATGGCTTATGGAGTCTTAACGCCAACAGGATAGTTTTTATCAACCCGATTCATTCTACTTTTCTCTCCAAAATTGTTGAGGGCGAGTATTTTATTGATATTGACCCGGGATTTGGTAATGGCAATAGTTTGACCTTGACTGCCGGAGACACTGTCTCAATTACTCAGACAGCAGCAACATCTTCACTATCTTCCGGCATACATAATCTATTCGTGCGTTTCAAAAATGGTTATGGCAAATGGAGTCTCTCTCAACAGCGTTTGATTTATGTAAATAATAACCACAATATTGGCCAGATTGTAGCCGCAGAATATTTTTTCGACAACGATCCGGGCGAGGGAAATGCGACTTCTGTCACTGTTGCTTCCGGCAACACTATTGACCTAACTAATTCTATTTCAGTTTCCTCGTTAGGCGCGGGACTACATTTTCTGAATTTTAGAGTGAAAGATTCTAAGAATCAATGGAGTTTGGCAGAAAGGCAACTGTTTTACATTTCGCAGCCAATCACAACACGTAATCTCGCTGAAGCAGAATACTTTTATGACGATGACCCTGGCTTTGGGAATGGCAATTCAATTACCATTTCTGCCGGCGACAGCATCAATTTGATTACAACCCTAAACTCATCAACTCTTAACTCGGGAGTGCATTTTGTGAATATTCGTGTAAAAGACCAAAATGGAAAATGGAGTCTTGCCGAAAGAAAATTAATCTATGTGCTTGATGGTCAATTGCAAAACCCTCGAATTGTGGATGCTGAATATTATTTCGATGATGATCCGGGTTTTGGCAACGGCACATCATTTTCTCCATCAGCCGGAAATACTATCGACATCAGCGCTGCTATTGCCTCCTCATCACTTGATATGGGATCGCATATCTTTAACGTGCGCGCAAAGGATAGTTTGGGCAGATGGAGCTTAGTAAGCAGTCAAGTGATTTATGTAAATGCT
>JAFGWF010000251.1 GCA_016937295.1 Bacteroidales bacterium | reverse complement strand
TATTTCACAGAAAAAGAATATTTTTGCATAAATTTAAAATCCATAGCATTGAACAATAGAGTTGTAATTATTCCAACTTATAATGAGAAGGAAAATATTGAAGCCATAATCCGCAAGGTTTTTACATTAAAGCCTGAATTTGATGTACTTATAGTCGAGGATAATTCACCAGACGGTACAGCCGATATCGTAAAAAAACTCATAAAAGAGTTTGATGGTCGGCTTTTCATTGAGGAGCGTAAAGGCAAATTAGGGCTTGGAACTGCCTATATTCATGGGTTTAAGTGGTCGTTAACTCGTGGTTACGACTATATTTTTGAGATGGATGCCGATTTTTCGCATAATCCTGACGATTTAGTGCGGCTCTATCAGGCTACCGCAGAGGAAGGATTCGATGTTGCAATTGGGAGTCGCTATATAAAAGGTGTAAATGTGGTGAATTGGCCAATGGGCAGAGTGCTAATGTCGTATTACGCTTCGGCTTATGTTCGATTGATAACCGGCGTAAACATCCGCGACACAACCGCCGGATTTATGTGCTATACCGCCAAAGTTCTGAAAGCAATGGATTTAGACAGAATTAAATTTACCGGTTATGCCTTTCAAATCGAAATGAAATTCACTGCTTTTAAAATGGGCTTCAAAATCAAAGAAGTGCCAATCATTTTCACCGACCGGACTGCAGGAGAATCGAAAATGAATTCAGGGATATTCAAGGAAGCCGTATTCGGGGTGATAAAACTAAAACTAAGCAGCTTTTTCAGGAATTACTCTAAAGAGCGAGAAACTGCCCTAAAAAACTAATTCACAGGCAATAAAGACGAAAGGAACAACGCTTTTTTGAAGGCCTCTAAATCAAGAGAATGCTCAATTTTCTTTTCGTCCAAAAACTGAACGATATGTTTGGTTGATAGATTTCCAACCAATTTTTTTCCTGACATTGGACAGCCTCCTAAGCCATTCAACACGCCATCAAAGCGTCTGCATCCACTGTCCCAAGCCGCTTCGACGTGACTGCGCCAGTCGTTTTCGGTAGTATGCAAATGAGCTCCAATTTCCATCCTTGGAAACTCTTTCATAATCAAATCAAAAGTTTGGTGGATATTATCAGGCAAACCTAAGTCAACCGTATCGCTGAGAATCACCGTTTTAACACCCATTTTTTCTAAGGTAAACATGTCTTCAGCAACAATTTCCGGCGACCAGATTTCACCATAAGCGTTGCCAAAAGCCATGCTGTTATACAAAATAAGCTCTTTATGGTTTTCGGAGCAAAGTTCCAAAATTCGACTGACCGTATCTAATGCTTTTGCCTTGTCACTATTGATATTTCGCCTCAAAAATTCCTCACTTACCGAGTAAGGAAAAGCGATTTCGTCAATCACCGGAAATTGCATTGCTTTTTCAGCGCCACGAAGATTGGCTATGGTAACCATCACGCGAGAAGTAGTTTTAGAAAAATCTAATCCATTCAGAACCTCTGATGTATCGGCCATTTGAGGAATGGCTTTTGGCGAAACAAAACTCCCCACGTCAACCGCATAAAACCCAATTTCGAGAAGCTGTTGAATATATCTGATTTTCGCCTCCGTTGGCACAAAAGTCTTTAACCCCTGCATGGCATCCCTCGGAGTTTCAATGATTTTCAATTTCATAAGAAGAAAAAAATTTAGATGGCTAAATTAAGCAATATATGGGAAGGTGTTTGTGAAATAATTATTTCAACGCTTAAAATCCTGGCAGTTCCATTGTAACGGTTGGAATTAATAATAAAAATCCTAAAATTACCAAAATCAGAATAAAAGGCCAAACCCAACGAAACCATTTATCGTAAGGAATCTTTGCCACGCCAAGAACCCCGATAAGTACTCCTGAAGTGGGAGTAATCATATTTGTAAATCCATCGCCAAACTGAAAAGCCATAACAGTAGCTTGCCGCGAAAGCCCAATCACATCGCTGAATGGCGCCATAATTGGCATGGTAAGGGCTGCCTTTGCCGAGCCGGAAGGAATGATGATATTGATGCCATTCTGAATGAGATACATCATCGAAACGGAAGCCAAATTGCCCATATCTTTCATGCCGGAAGCTAAACTGTGAAGCATTGTGTCAATCACATTTCCTTCCTCCAAAAGGATAATAATGCCGCCTGCCAATCCTACAACGAGAGCGGCAGAAAGTATATCTTTTACGCCGTCCAGGAAATGCTTTGTAATCGCATTTGCCGAATAGCCACTTGCAATTCCTGAAGCAATGCCCATGGCAAAAAACAATGTGGCAATTTCCATCACATACCAACCATAGCCCATCACGCCGATGATAAGGAAAATAATTGTGAACGTGAGCAAGTTAAGAATAAAAAAATGGACGGATTTCAATAATGCCGGAATGCTTAAAAGTATGAAAGCTCCCGCTGCGATTGGAATTGCGGCAAAGGTCAGTTCCAAATGAGCTCCGATGGAAATGGTTGAAACAGGATGAAAAAAGGAAAAAATAATAAGGCTCGCAGAAGTCAGTATATAACTAATCCAAGCACCTTTTGGCACGTGGTAATCAATTTGTGCACTATCTTCACTGTTTCGACTTCTCCAGTAGCTATCTTCCTCATAAACAGGAGAATACTTTGGGTTTTTCTTTACCTTGGCTGCATAACGCAAAATATAACCAATACCTACAACATTGATTACAAACCAAGCAAAAATTCGATATTCAAATCCTGAAAACAAAGGCAAGTCGGAAAGACCTTGCGCAATTCCAATGGTAAACGGATTGAGAACAGCACCTGCAAAACCTAAAGCAGCAGCCACAAAAACCATCGACACCCCTACAATGCTGTCATATCCCATGCTGATGGAAAGGGGCACGATGATTATGATAAAAGCAATAGTTTCTTCACTCATCCCGAAAACAGCTCCAAAAACACTGAATACCAACATTATAAGTGTGATAATAATATTATCCACACCGATTTTTTTCAACCAACCGATATGCTCAAGCCTTTTCGTAAGTTTCAAAAAGCTAAAAATGCCAACATCAATAGCGCGACTCTGATTCATTATCCAAAAAGCACCACCAATCATCAAAATAAAAATGATTATTCCTGCCTGCTTCTCAAATCCCTTGAACATGGCCGAAAACACCTGCCATGTTTGAGGATGATTTTGCGTATAATGAAAAGAGCCTTCCACAATAATCGAACGGGAATTTCCATCTACAACAACCGTTTGGCGCTCGTAATTTCCTCCGGGAACAAGCCAAGTGGAAATGGCAGCAATAACTAAAATTACAAAAATGATGACATAAGTATGAGGTACTTTCTTAAACATAAACTATTGAATTACAAACTTTTTAACTTGAAGAATTCGCCCTTCTGAAATTAACTGAAAATAATAAATGCCGGAGCTCAACTGATAAGAAGAGGAATCAAAATGTTCGACATACATCCCTTCCGAGAGCGTTTTGTTAACCACCGGACTGGCAATTTTCTTTCCCATATTATCCCAAATTTCTATTGAAAAAGTGGTGGAAGTTTTCAATTTCCATGAAAAAGCAATTTTACCGGACGAAGGATTGGGAAAAGCTAAAATTTCAGAAAGATTATCTCGCTGACCGATAGGACTATAACCTGTAAATCCTCCTGTAGAATCTATCTGAATCAAAGCAGTCCAAACGGACAAGGAATCATTATGTAAACGAGTCCAAACAGGCCGAACCATTCCGTTTAAAGCAGAAATATTGGTATAATCTCCGAAGAAGATATTTGAGCTTGGCAAAAATGGCGACTCGCTTATAAGGTGATTTTCAAAGGTTTGACCGCCGTCTTTTGAAATGGCCAAATAAACATCCGTATAATTATCGGTATAGTTGCGGCGGTCGTAAAAAACACCATACAACCAGCCCGTTGATGGATCGATGGTCATCCAAGTAAAAAACTGATGCGTTTGGGTGGTGTCGTTATTGACCCGAACCGGTGCCGACCACGTGTCGCCTCCATCTTGGGAATAACTTAGAAAAACATCGGTATTATGTGAACCGTTTCGCTGATCGCTCCAGTTGATATAAATTCGCCCATGATAAGCACCTCCGCTCACATCGCACAAAGTAATGGGAAGACCATTGGCGCGACTTATGCCCGGAATTCCGTAATCCCACCCTGTGGGCATAGGATCGACAAAGATGTCGTGCTGAAGCCAAGTGTTTCCGCTATCGAGGCTTCTGTCGAAAACAATACCTGCCGGTCCGGCCCAACTTACATAAACTTCCCCATTGGGTCCCATGGCGGGAACTGCTCCCTCAACGGTATTGTCCGAATCGATACAGTCGCCGGAAACTTGATTGATTTTTGAGGCTTGTGACCAAGTTGCCCCTCCATCTGCCGATCGGCTAAACATAATGCGCGAACTATCGGCCAAATCCGTTGATCCATAGTCGTCAAACTCGGTCCAAGTCGTAAAAAGAAGATTGTTGGCAGGATTCGACACGCACCACTCCTTATCTTGAGCTTTAGAGCCATTCAAACCCATATAACTATCTACAGTCCATTTTGCTGAATCCACATCATACTTCTGAAAAACTATCCTGTCGATCCAATTTCCTTGAAGAGGATTGGAAAGATGCAAAAAGCAAAAATCACCCACACTATCGGTTAAAATACATGGATCTCCCCAAACCCCATAATCTGAAACCATTTTAGTCTCTGACCATGTTTTGCCACTATCCACCGACAAGTGCATATAGCTTATATTCACCCCGACCATAATCAAAGCCGGATTTTTCGGATTGATATGAATGGAAGGCTCCTCTGGATAATGTTGGTCTGTTATCAAAACATTTACAGGCTGAGCAAAAGCTGTGGTTTCTATCAAAAAACAAAAAAGAATCAACAAGAAAATTCTCATAAAAAAACTGGACATTAGTTTAAGGGGGCAAATGTAAAAATAAAACAGAACGTTTGGTTAAAAA
Organism: Bacteroidales bacterium; assembly: GCA_016937295.1. Classification (GTDB taxonomy): domain Bacteria; phylum Bacteroidota; class Bacteroidia; order Bacteroidales; family UBA1556; genus UBA6267. Next base: position 530 of record JAFGWF010000251.1, on the reverse strand, counting down.
GCAAATCGACAAATTAGGATAACATAAGTTAAGAATTAACATATCTAAAAATATCTATTTTTGCCAACTTAATGAAATTAAATTTACAATCATGGCAACAAACAAAGTAGAAGTAAAATGGAAAGAAGATATGGCCTTCGATGTAGAGGTCAACGGACACAGTTTTATTATTGACGCAGATGAGCCGGTAGGAGGCAAAGACAGAGGCCCACGGCCAAAAGCGCTCACATTGGCAAGTTTGGGAGGATGTACCGGAATGGATGTGATTAGTATTTTAAATAAAATGCGCGTAGATGTTGAAGATTTCAACGTATCCGTTGAGGGTGAACTAACCGAAGAACATCCAAAATACTACCACACAATCACCATCATATACACCTTTAAAGGAAAAGATTTGCCGATGGATAAACTAGAGAAAGCCGTAAACCTAAGCCAAGAACGCTATTGCGGCGTGTCGGCTATGCTTTTGAAATCATCGAAACTGGTTCATCGAATTGTGGTGAATGAATAGGGTTTAATGTGGTAATGTG
>JAFGWF010000250.1 GCA_016937295.1 Bacteroidales bacterium | reverse complement strand
TAATGAATATCAAACAACGAATTTCCAATGATGAAAGGGACGAGGGAGTGATATTGTGAGTTGGCAATCCTATATGTTATATTGGAATTTATCCGAAAAAAAACCTGATTCGATGGAACCAGGTTTTCATTTTTCAACAAATCAAGCTAAACTATAATACTCCTTCGTCGTAGGCTTTTTCGCCATGGAGGGAGGTATCAAGTCCTAATTCTTCATCTTGTTCCGAAACTTTAACAGGTGTGATAAAATTTATTACAGCAAGCATCAAGTAGGTGAATACGAAAGCATAAACTGCACTTATTACTACGGCTACTACTTCTTTCATAAAAAAAGCGACATCACCTTCAATCAATCCGGCTTGGCTATTTACAGTGGTTGAGGCAAAAATTCCGAGGGCAATAGTGCCGGTAACGCCACCCATTCCGTGCACGCCCCAAACATCTAAAGCATCGTCCCAGCCCCATTTATTTTTAAAATGCACTGCAATATAACAAATTGCTCCGGCGGCGATTCCAATTAGCATTGCAGCCCAAACCGGCACAAAACCTGCTGCGGGAGTGATGGTTGCCAAACCGGCTACAGCACCTGTAAGCAAGCCCACAAATTTTGGTTTACCTTCTCGCGTCCATTCGATAATTAGCCATGTGATGGCAGCAAAAGAAGCAGCGATGTCGGTATTCAAAAAAGCTAAGGTTGTGATGGCATCCACATCCAACTCACTACCGGCATTAAAACCATACCAACCAAACCAAAGCAAACCGGTACCTATGGCCACTAAAGGAATACTGTTGGGATTTGACCTGGTATCGCGGCGTTTACCAACATAAAACACAGATGCTAAGGCTGCAAAACCGGCTGTGGCGTGCACTACAATTCCTCCGGCAAAGTCAAGCACTCCCCATTCGGCCAAAATGCCACCGCCCCAAACCATGTGTACAAATGGATAGTAAACAAAAACTTGCCACACCACTAAAAATATAAGATATGACTTGAAAGTCACACGATTAACAAAAGCGCCTGTTATGAGCGCAGGGGTGATAATGGCAAACATCATCTGGTAAGCGATGAAAATGAAGGTCGGATATTTTCCATCAGGGCCGCCAAATGCTTGGTCGAAAGGTATGTTTGACAGAAAAGCTAAATCAAAATTTCCTATGATACCGCCTTCGCCTCCGCTAAAACATAGTGAATAGCCGATGGTTATCCACATAATTGTTGTGATGCCTAACGAAACAAAGGTTTGCATCATTATGCCTAAGATATTTCTTTTACCGGCCAATCCGCCGTAGAAAAATGCCAGCCCGGGTGTCATAAGCATCACTAAGCTTGTGCATATAATCATAAATGTTGTTGATCCTGTATCGAACATGGTTATCTAATTTAAAGGTTAAAATGAAAATCCGAAAACAAAATAATAATCCTCCGACATAGGATTTATAATTATGGAAGCTGAAAGTGGAAGAGCATATTTTTCAGTAATTTGCAAGTCGCGAGCAATGGTGAAACCAAGATTTACTATGCCGGCTTTATCGCCATAAAATCCACTCTCACCTATGTAAAAGTTAGTCGGGTCGCCAACGGGGAAAATGGTTTTATCCTCACCACGTGGGCTTGTCAGATTCACTCCCAAAAACACATCCAAATCAATATCTTTAATGGTTGTAAAATAACCAACTTCAAGGTAAGAAGAATACTGAATTCCATCGTCTTTGTTGAATTTATCACTTGTGGGATCATTGTTTATCTTGTAAGCATCATGGCCAAAAACATTGGCTGCCAGCATAAGTCGAAAAGGAATTTTGTCGCTACCGTTAAAAGTAAGTGATGGTTCAAAAATGTGTCCGGTGGCATTTTGTTTAAAATTTAACGGGTCTTCATGCAACGAGTCGTTGGTGAAGAAATAATCTGTAAATCCAATAGTTAGCATATCTTTCCAAAAAGTGTAGCTTAAGTACAGGTCGAGCTCCTGAGAGCTATTGGTTCCGTTGGTTGAATATGCTCCCCAGAATCCAAGACTGAAGCCTTTCCAGTTAAAACAAATATTTGGCTGAATGCTCGGTCCATTACCGCCATACTGCGTTCCGCGCCAAACATATCTTGTTACTAAATCGGCACCCAAATCGAAACTGATATTGCTGTTGCCTAAGGTGGTAGTGGTGCATTCGGAAGTGTCTTTCGGCTCCGAAATTTGCCCAAATGTCGCTTTATTGAACACCGCCAATAATACGATTACTAATAAGAGTTTGAATTGTTTCATGGTTAATAACTTAGATATTTATCAAATGTGCAAAATTATCCAACCACCTCCACGTGGACAATAGAGTTATCGACCTAATTTTTTCTAAGTAAGATTGGAAATAGGTCTAAGTAATTATACTTAGATTGATGTAAAAACCAACTACTAAATCAGTTTTTCAATGATGTTTAAATCGTAATTAATTGATGTTTAATGGCAAATTTTACAATCTCCACATTGGATTTCAATTCCAATTTGTGCATAATATTACTTTTATGCGCATCCACTGTTCGCACACTGATACTGAGTCGATTGGCTATTTCTTTATTAATCAACCCTTCACCAACAAGGGTAATTATTTCAATTTCTCTTTTTGTCAGAGCTTTAAGTTTCTCACTTTCAAGATCTTCCTGATTACGATTGAGTAAACTTTGCATCAACACCTCATTTACTTCTTTGGTGAAATAGGTATCCCCCTGATAAACAGCTTCTATTGCTTTGAGCAACTCATCCTTTCGAATGTCTTTGGGCAAATAACCCTTAGCTCCGGCGCGTACCGAATTGCACACAAAGTCATCGTTAAGGTGCATCGACAGAATGATTATTTTCAATTGTGGATACTTTTCCATCAAAATTTTTGTGGTTTCGATTCCCGAAAGGCCGGGCATGCTGATATCCGTAAGAACTAAATCGGGGTCGGTTTGGGGAATATTGGCTATCAAATCGGTGCCATTTTCAAAGGTACCAACAACTTGAATATTTGCCGATCCGGCTAAAAGTGACTTAATGCCATCACGGAAAAGGGTGTGATCGTCCGCTAAAACTACTTTAATCATTATGGGTATTATTATGATTTATAGGTATTTGCACAAATATTTCGGTTCCGCTGCCATTGGATGATTTCAATTTGAATTTGCCACCAAGCAAAATGGCGCGTTCTTTCATGGTTGTGAGTCCATTGCCTTTCGACAAATGTTCCTGATCCATCGAAAAACCGATACCGCTATCTTTTATTGTGAGAGTAAGGAGATTAGGCTTTGTAACCTTCAATATTATACAGGCCTCATCAGCATTGGCATATTTAGCCAAATTATTCAGAGCTTCCTGACAAATACGATAGAGATAGGTTTCCTGCCTGACGTTTAGAAACTTATCCTCAATTTCGGATTCTATGCGTATCTCGGTTTGGAAGTTTACTCTAAAATTTCTAACTAAATTTTTCAAAGCGGTAATCAGACCAAACTCCGTAAGCACCGCCGGCATTAAATTATTGGAGAGATTGCGTATTTCACGGGTTGTGAGAGTAAAGGACTCAATGGCACTATTGATAATCTCCTTCGATTGTGGCCATTCGCTGTCTAACGCATTTTCCAATTGCATTTTTATAGCCAATAGCTGCTGCCCTAAGGAATCGTGCAGCTCGCGCGAAAGTCGCTGCCGTTCCAATTCCTGACCATCTATCATGCTCGTTAGCCGCAACTTACGCTCCAACTCCAAGGTTTCGGACTGGTCTTTCAATTGTCGGCTCATTTCGTTGAAGGCCTTAATCAAATCGCCCAATTCATCGTGCCGAACCATCTCAATAGGCTTTCCATATTCGCCCAAAGCAATTTTCTCAGTTTCCTTCTTCAATGCTTTTATCGGCTGTGTAAGCGCCACTGAAAGTATGGCAACTATGCCCAAAGTGAGCAACGTGATGATGAGAGTGAGATACACAATATTATTCCGAATTTGGTTGATGGGAATCATGGCCTCACGAAAATCTATCTCGGCTAAGATTGCCCAATTGAGATACGGCAATTTCACCTTTGAATAGGAACTTAAAACCCGCACTTTTCGATAGTCGTCAAAAATACCGGTGCCGGTTTTCCCCCGAAAAGCTTCCGAAACACCCTTAGTATCAACCTCTATCGACAAAACAGAGTTTTCTTTAAAGCGAGACGAACTACGCATCAAACCATCGCTTCCTACAAGATAGCTTTCGCCCGATTCCCCTAAACCGTTCATCGGATTGTTGTCAATCATTATTTCGTTGATAAAGTCAACCGGAATTCGGAGAATCATCAAAATAGGTTTATCTCCAAAGCGAAAAACCTTAGAAATTAATATCTTAGGCTGATTATCTTCGAGGCTGATGAAATGATCGTGCACCCAAATCTTCTCCTTCAATGCTTTTTGAAAAATCCCCTGATACGTATAATCCGTTGTTTTACAGCTTATAGTGTCGATATTTATTTTTCGATTTATGGGATAAGTTAGCGTTGGAGAAATCCCATCATAAAAAGTTAGGCATTCATAGCCGGAATTACTGTGAAAAAAAGCATCAATAAAGTGGTGAAATTCGTTTTGTTGCTGAACTGTCATTGGATTTTCGGAATTAAAAACCCTGATGGTTTCCTCAAATTCGGAGAGTTTTTCCATGTCTTGAAGAATTTCGCCGAAGAAGACTTTCAACCTGTTTTCCTTTTCGATTCTAACAGAATTAAGCTGATTAAACGTTCTCGAAATCATTGCCTTACGAGCCTTTTGGTAGGAATATGTACCAATGGATACAATTCCTAAAAAGCTAAAAAAGAAAAAATAAATCAACAACTTAAATGAAATCGAGATTCTCATAGTGCAATTAGTTCGTTGCGCGTGAATTAATAAGAAATTAGCACAAGCGTCAAAAATAGTTGTTTTTTCGTGACTGTTGATAATAGTTTATTGTTGGAGGAGAGAAGCGGAGCACAGAGGAGAGCGAAGTGAAGTCGGAAATCAGATAACAAAAACAAAAAAACACCAAACCCCAAACACCAAACAAAAAACAAAAAACACCAAACACCAAACCCCTAATCAATAAACTCAAATCCGGTGTAAGGAATCAAGGCTTTAGGGATACGAATTCGATCGTTTTCTTGATTATTTTCGAGGAGAGCGGCCACGATGCGAGGCAATGCTAAGGCGCTGCCGTTCAATGTATGAGCCATTTGCATTTTTCCTTCGTCATTTTTGAAACGGAGCTTCATGCGGGTTGACTGATAGCTTTCAAAATTGGACACCGAACTAACCTCGAGCCATCGTTTTTGGGCAGCAGAATACACTTCCATATCGTAGGTAAGAGCCGAGGTGAAGCTCATGTCGCCGCCGCAAAGGCGCAAAACACGGTATGGCAATTCCAAGTCACGAAGCAGCGACTGAACATAGCTGCTCATTTCTTCCAACATCGAATACGAATGATCCGGATGGTCAATGACCACTATTTCCACTTTATCAAACTGATGCAGACGGTTGAGGCCGCGCACATCTTTGCCATAGCTTCCGGCTTCACGTCTGAAACAGGCGGAGTAGGCTGTGTTTTTTATCGGGAAATCGGTTGCATTCACAATAGTGTTACGATAGATATTAGTTACAGGCACTTCGGCTGTGGGAATCAGGTAGAGTCCATCCTCATTTACAAAATACATTTGCCCGTCTTTATCGGGAAGTTGACCCGTTCCGTAACCACTTGCTTCGTTGACCATCAGCGGGGGTTGTACCTCTTTAAATCCGGCATCAGCAGCACGGTCAAGGAAAAAATTGATAAGCGCACGTTGCAAGCGCGCTCCCTTACCTTTATAAACCGGAAATCCTGCTCCAGTGATTTTGTTTCCCAATTCAAAGTCGATAATATCGTATTTGGTTGCAAGTTCCCAGTGAGGGATGGCTGTTTCGTCCATCACTGCCGGCTCGCCCCAACTATTCACAATCTCATTATCCTCAGCCAATTTTCCGGCAGGCACCGATTGATGAGGAACGTTAGGAATGGTTACCAACAAACGGTCGAGGTGGGCAATAGTGTTAGCTAAAATTTCGCTTAGCTCCTTATTGCGCTCTTTTAATTCGGCAGTGCGTTCCTTGGCTTTTTGAGCCTCATCCGCTTTTCCGGCTTTAAAAAGCTGTCCAATTTCTCGACTCAAATTATTACTTTCTGCCAGAATCTCATCCGATTCCTTCTGTGTTTGCTTGCGTAAATCGTCTAAGGAAATGATTTCGTTAAAAAGCTCTTGTGCTTTAAAATTCTTGATTGCCAAACGATTAATATAATCTTGATAGTTTTCTCTGATTTGATTGACTGATAACATAGTTGGGGTTTTAAAATCCGTTGCAAAAGAACAAAAAAAGTTTTGTTATATTCAGAGTGTTTTTGCTTAGAAACGGATTTTTAAAATGGCAGAAATAGGATTAACGATTCTATTGGCGGAATAGAAATTTCGCCTATATTTGACCTTTGAATATGATCTCAATATTATTAATTCTTTTTTACTTTATAGCACCGGCACTAATCATTCATTTTGCCGGAAAATACTTGCTTTTACGCAAAGCAGGAACAGTGCTAATTGCTTATGTCATTGGACTTATCGTTGGAAATATCGGCATTATACCTGACTCAGCCTACCAACTTCAAGACAGTTTGCTAAGCATAACCATGCCGCTTGCATTGCCACTGCTTTTGATGACTTTGCAGCTTGGTAATTGGCAAAATTTGGCTCGAAAAACTTTTTTTGCTTTGGTCACCGGAGTTAGTGCGGTGATTTTAGTGGTGGTGATTTCACATATTATTTTTGCTTCTTTCAATCCTCTCCAGTGGAAAATTTCAGGAATGCTGATTGGCGTTTACACCGGAGGCACACCAAACTTAGCTTCCATCAAAACTGCTCTCGGGGTTGATTCTAATACGTATATTTTATTGCATTCCAGCGACTTAGTTGTGTCGGCGGTTTATTTAGTTTTTCTAATGACCATTGGTAAAAGGGTTTTTCATCGGTTTTTGCCCTTTGGTTATCATTATGCCGGCAGTTTTAAATCCGAGGAAACTGTTTTTTCTAATCTTGAAGACTATTCCGATTTTTTCAAAAAGCATAATCTTGTACCTACAATGCTTGCTTTTGGCGTGTCGATAATCATTTTGCTGATTGCCGCCGGAGTTTCGTTAATTTCTCCCGAAAATTTGCAATTGGTGGCTGCAATCCTGATTATCACCACTTTTGGCATCGCAGCCAGCTTCGTGCCGGAGTTGCGCCGAGGTCCAAAAAACTTTGAAGCAGGCATGTATTTCATTGTGGTTTTTAGCCTTGTGGTAGCTTCGATGGCCGACTTCTCTAAATTCTCGGCTGAGGCTCTTCCGCTATTTCTAAACGTTACCTTCGTCATTATTTTCGCGCTTTTACTCCATGTTGCCTTAGCCCGTATTTTTAAGATAGATTCTGATACTGTGATTATTACATCTACCGCGCTTATTTGTTCGCCTCCTTTTGTGCCGCTTATTGCCGGCTCATTGAATAACCGTCAGATAATCGTTTCCGGTCTAACAGTCGGCCTTGTGGGCTATGCTATCGGCAACTACCTTGGCATTATGATAGCCTATATGTTGCGTTTTTGGTTCTGAGACATGGATT
>JAFGWF010000249.1 GCA_016937295.1 Bacteroidales bacterium | reverse complement strand
TTATGTTTCTTGCTATTTATGTTCATACATTCCTCCTGATTCCGCTGCTAAAGCGCTATTTGTCTCGTCTAAAGTTTCTGCGTAAGTCCTAGGTGACGTAGTTTCCTCACCTGTGCTGAGCGAAGTCGAACTACTTGTGCTGAGCGTAGTCGAACTACCCCAAACCTTCCCAATCCTATCCTTAATCTTTTGCTCAAATATCTCAATTAGTTGTTTGTTGGCATTGACTAACTCTTGCTCCTTTTCGATTTGGGCAACGATTTGGCTTTGGGTTTCGATTGGGGGTAGCGGAATAATGGTTTTTTCCACAAAATCTTTGCTTTTCTCAGGGCTACCGTTCCATTCAGGTCGCTCTGCATAATCGGGCATTTGCACCGCAGCTATAAAATCTTCACCAATGGGTTCCTTGGCTAAAGCCTCCCTATCAGGATTCCATTCTTTGATGGCTCCAATTTCTTTCGGAGAAGGAAATTTATAGATGGGTTTAGGGTTGCCTTTTTTGAGGTCCCATAAGTAATGCACAATGCCATTGCTAAGGATGATGTATTGGGCATCCACCGATTTAGCATATTTTCTTGCCTGTTCCTTGGCTGAGAGAGGGTGTAAGGTTTCTTTTTTCGCCTCTAATACACATAGCGGCTTTTGGTTAGAGTCGAGTAGCAAAAAATCAAGAGAACCATGCTTTGTTTTCTCAAAATCGTTTCCCCAAGCATCTACATGTTCTTGGGTAATCTTTACATGATTTTCTAATAAAATATTGGCTTTCCCTTCTTCTGAATCAAAGAATCGCCATCCAGCTTCCTCAAGTAGCTTATTGATTTTTATTCGTGCTGTAGCTTCGTTAGTATGCATGTGACATATTCAGCTTTTAACATGATTTAAATAAGGTGGCTAATCTACTACATAAACCTTTTCAAAACACTTAAAATTTATTTCTATCGGAGGATTGAAAATAAAGTATTGAGTGATGCGCAAATATTCTTGGTTCCTAATTTGCTTACCCATTGAGGGCTTTCTTTTATTCATAAAAACACGCAATACACATATATTTCATATTCAACTAATTACGACAAATATTATATTAGCCAAAAATCATTTCAACATCAATTTTTTCTACTCACAATAATTGACCCTATTAAAGCCAACATCAACGCCACCAAAAAAGTTAAAATTCGGGTAGTCAAATAAGTTTCCAAACCGCCTGCAATCCAAAAAACAGTAAAGCTAAGCCCACCTATTATGGTTAAGATTGCAGCTTTAGCCGAAAAACGTTTCCAAAAAAGTGTAAGCAAAATCACCACAGAAAATGTGCTGCCAATGCCTGACCAAACGTAGCTTACAATACTGAAAACCAAATCAACAGGGGAAAACCAAGCCACAGTCATTGCTACGATAGCAAGCAAGAATGTTATGAGTCGAGAATGGAAAAGGCTATTTTTTGGGGTTCTATTTTTTGATAAAAAGGGCTGCACTAGGTTTTCGGAAAGCTCTGTTGAAGAAAGAATCAACAATGAGTTTGCTGTGGAAATGATTGCCGCCAAAACTCCCGTGATTAGAATCCCTTGAATTGCGGGAGGGAAAACTCGACCGAGAACTGCCAACAGCACTGTTTCCTGATCATCGAGGCCGGTTGGACCAAACATTGCGATACCAAGCCAACCAATCAACAATGCACCAGAATAAGCGAAAAAAGTCCAAATGATACTGATATTACGCGCTTGCTTAGCTTCCTTCCGACTACGAATTGCCATGAAACGCATAGAAAGTTGGGGCTGCCCACCAAGAAAACCAAAAAACCACGCAAAAGAACCGGTAATTAAAACGCCAACCACCAAACCATTAGCCAACTGCGGTGCTACCGGAAACCACTGACCAAATAAAACGCCTAACGCAATAGTTTGTTCCGACTGCGGCGCCATGAACAAAGATGTATAATTTTGCCCCGACAAGCTCAAACCTTGCCATAACGAGTTAGAAAAAACCGTTGTTTCTGAAGCATTTTGCAGATAAAAATAACCAGCAATAGGGGTCACAACAAGGGTAATAATCATTATAATAGCCTGAATTACATCGGTATAAGTCACACTACGAAAGCCGCCATAAATGGTATAAGGAACAATCATCACCAAAACGATTAGCATTCCGTAAAACTTGGGAATACCGAAAAGATTCTCTATGATTTTGCTTCCCCCAACAAACTGAGCTCCAACATAAAAGAAAAAAAAGAAAACGATTGTAAAAGCTGAAGCTATCCGCAACCAACGGTTTTTGTCGCCATGACGTTTGGAAAGGTACTCCGAGAAGCTGTTCACCTCATATTTCTCGGCCTCATTGCGCAGTCGCCAGGCTAAAAACCACCACGAAACCACAACACCAAAAAAACAACCTAATGCTGTCCATATCTCGAATAAGCCTGTAGCATAAGCCACGCCCGGAAGACCGAGCAAAGCCCAGGAAGATTCACCGGTCGAACGCTCCGAAAGAGCTGCAATCCATCCCGGCAATTTCCGTCCGGCAATGGCAAAATCGCTACTACTTTTTACCCTGCGACCAAAATAAAAACCTAAAGTAAGTAATCCTACAACATAAACGACCATTACAGTCAATATCTGTATATTTGCTTCCATAGCGTTTGCGGTTAGAGAGCGCTAAGGTAGGAAAAAAGTGGAACAGATTTTAAACGATTAATCCCAAGGGTCGTTATGAAGATTTGTGCAAGCGTAAATATCTAATTGCGAATGAGATATGATAGTTTCAAAATAAGCTTTCTGGTTTTCTACAAAGGCATCAGAACCATAAATTCGCAAAATATCAATACAATCGTTAACCGCTTCCGTGAGATTATTTAACTTTTGATGTGCATTCATCCGTAACATAAATAACTCTTTAGTCGGGTTCTCTTTCAACATTGTATCTATTTGAACCAAAGCCTTTTCCGGTGATTCATCCAACTTCTGCTCTAAATGATGTAGTTCCATATTAATTTCTGCATTTTAATCTGTAAATCGGCCATAATGATATAATTATCAATAAAATAACGACCGAAAAAACCCACGTAAAACTTAAATATTTCAGTAAAAACCCAACCAAAACGGGAATAATCATAGGGAACAAATTTCCGGCACCGGCCAATCCGGTATATAAAGTACGATTTTCGTTGGTTGATATTTCGATTAAAATATTGTCTATCACAATTTTATATGTAGCAACAAAAAGTCCGGTAAGAATAAAAATATAACTAAAGAGCCCTTGGTTGCCTTGTAGAATAAGCGACAAAACCAGAATGCAAGCAAAAAGAAAAGCATTGAAAAAAAGAATCGGTTTAAATCGCATTTTTTTGCTAAAGAAAAACATGGTCAATGAACCAGAAATCATGCCTATGGTTTGAAAAATCAGAAAGTCGCCAACTTTGTCGAAGCTTAGTCCGGAATTGTTTTTCGACAACATAATCAAAAAAGGAATCATACTCACTCCTACTCCTAAGGTATTCACAATCAACAAATAATATCGAAGGTTTTGGTTGTTTTTCCATTCGTGAATTATCTTGCCATGAAACTGCTTCAAACTTATGGGATTGGTACCCGAAGGAATATTTTCGCGAAGTGCCCAAAAGCCAAAGGAAGCCACAAGAAGCAAAACGGCAGCAACCAAAAACATCCTTGAAAAATTATCAGGATATTCAAAGGATTTGAGCATCCAACCGGCGGCCATTGCAGAAGCTAAAACTCCCAGACTGTTAAAAACTTGTTTCAACGAAAAAAAGCGCTTACGAGTCTGCTGGTCAATTGTTTTACCAATAATATCGATATAGGAAACATTAGCGAAACTTCCACTCAGTGCAAAGACGGAAATTAAGAAATACACGCTAAATAAAAGCCAAAAACCAGAAAAGCTCAGTCCGGCAAAAAAAAGTAATGACAGCATGAAAAGCATGATAATTCGGATATTGATACCCATCAGAATAAAGGGCTTTTTGAATGCAGTTTTTTGAAGAAATAAACTGAATATCAACTGCATAAATGAAGAACCCCCAATTAAAATTGCCGTCAAAATGCCAAGATGAATCGAACCTGCGCCCATCTTAAGCAGCATGGAAGGAATCACCATGTTAACATCCATAAAATTGGAAGCCAAAGCTAAAAACAACCCATGCCAAATAAACGCTTTGAAGTTGTTTTGAGAATCCGTACTATTTAATCGTTGAAGCTTCATAAAAATAAGAGTCTGTCGTTTCCAACATTTCAGGCATAAGAGTTAAGACGGCAAAAGTAAAGTATATGCTGGATTGCTGACCAAAGTAAAAATTGATAAAAAGCAATAATAAATGATAAATTTTCTTATTTAGACTTAATAAAAATAGAAATATTTTTATAATTTTACGCCCTAATTTTTACCTAAATTGAATAAATGAGGATGAAGGAATAATAAGTACAAATTAAATTATTGATATATAACACAATAGACCATGAAAGACACTCATAAAGAAGAAACATTCAAAGCGGCTAAAGCAATTTTTACAAATTATTTAGAGCAACACAAGCACAGAAAAACGCCTGAGCGTTATAGTATTTTGAAAGAAATATACGATATGGACGGGCATTTCGACATTGAGACTTTGTATTTGAAGATGAAATCGAACAAATATCGAGTAAGTCGTGCCACGTTATACAACACGATTGATTTGCTATTAACTTGTAAATTAGTCACAAAACATCAATTTGGCAAGACGAGTGCCCAATATGAAAAAATGTATAAATTCAGGCAGCACGACCACGTAATTTGTGTAAATTGCGGCAAAATTCTGGAGTTCTGCGACCCCAGAATTCAGGAGATTCAAAATAGCATTGAAGCCCTGTTTGGCGTAAAGGTAAATTACCATGCCTTAACGTTTTACGCCGAGTGCAGCAATTGTACTGAATAATTAAATTTTACTGAATGACAAAAGTGGATGTACTCCTCGGATTGCAATGGGGCGACGAAGGAAAAGGAAAAATTGTGGATGTTCTCACAGGCGACTATGATTTAATAGCACGGTTTCAAGGTGGACCAAATGCCGGTCATACTCTTGAATTCGATGGTCAAAAACACGTATTACACACGATTCCTTCCGGAATTTTTCATCCGAACACCATGAATCTTATTGGCAACGGCGTAATCATCGATGTATTGATTTTGCATCGTGAATTGACCAAGCTAATTGACAAAGGAGCGATTCCTTCTAAGAACTTGTTAATCAGCAAGAAAGCGCATTTAATCATTCCAACACATCGCATGTTGGATGCTGCTTATGAGCGGTCGAAAGGAGAGATGAAAATTGGTAGCACTTTAAAAGGAATTGGGCCAACTTATACAGATAAAGTAGCCCGCAACGGATTGCGAATCGGTGATTTTCTAACTGCCAATTTTATGGAAAAATACCAGAATCTAAAAGAAAAACATTTACAAATACTTGATAGTTATGGTTTTGAATATCAAACTGAAACTATCGAAGGAATGAGTTTGGAAGAGTATGAAAAGCAGTGGTTTTCTGCCATTGAAACGGTAAGAACAATTCCATTTGTGGATAGTGAACATTATATCAATCAGCAACTTAAAGCAGGGAAACGAGTTTTAGCCGAAGGCGCACAGGGCAGTTTACTCGACATCGATTTCGGCTCCTACCCTTTTGTCACATCGAGCAATACCATCTCTGCGGCGGTTTGCACGGGATTAGGAATTGCACCAAACAAAGTGGGAAAGGTTTATGGCGTTTTCAAGGCCTATTGTACTCGTGTTGGCAGCGGCCCATTTCCAACGGAATTGAGCAATGATACAGGTCAGTTGCTTCGCGACAACGGCCACGAATATGGCAGCACTACAGGACGTCCACGTCGTTGCGGTTGGCTCGACTTGCCGGCACTTCGCTATGCCATCATGCTCAATGGTGTTACGGACTTGATAATCACGAAAGCAGACGTGATGGACAGCTTTGAAACGATTGACGTTTGCACACATTATAATATTGACGGAGAGATAGTTGACATGATTCCTTATGAGTTGAATAATGCCGGAATTGAACCGGTTTTTAAAAGTCTCGAAGGCTGGAAAACAAATATTTCTGCCATCAATAAAATAGAATTGCTACCGACTACGTTTATGGATTACATTCGATTTGTGGAGCAAGAAGCCGAAGTACCGGTAACTATTGTTTCCACCGGTCCGGATCGAGAGCAAACGATTATCAGATAATTTTCAAATGATACTAACCAATTAAAAACCAAAATATTATGAGAACGGCCATTTTAACTATTGCGATGCTCATTATGACGGTTTCTGTTTTCAGTCAGAAACTCATTGAAGAAAAGAAAGTACCTGAAGCGGTTTTGCGCACATTTAAGAAAAAAGCCGGTGGAGCCACCGAAATCAAATGGTTTCAAAAAAGCCACGAGTTTACAGCAAAATACAAAATTGGGGAATATACCGGAGAAGCCACTTTTTCACGCGAGGGAGATTTAATACTTAAAAAAACCGGAATGGACTTTAAGAAGCTCCCTGTAAAAATTTTGGATGATTTAGCTAAAGAACATCGTAACAAAAGAATACATGAGGTTTTCATGGTAGAAAAAGGACGGAAAGAGAAATACTACTCGATCATTTTGCATCAAAAACAAGGAAGAAAAAAGCC
>JAFGWF010000248.1 GCA_016937295.1 Bacteroidales bacterium | reverse complement strand
GCTTCCTGCTCGGGATTTGGCACCTCTCGGCATCCCAATAAAAAAAGCAGCACACACCCAATGAATAATCTATAAATCAAACACATGAAAAACCTCCTTTTTATGATTTAAATCAACTGGTTCGGACAAATCATTTTTCCTGATGGCCAACCCTTTTTCAGTCACAAACAGGCAAAAAGATGAATATTCCCGATTCTCCATCACATATTCCTGCAACCTCGAAAAATTATGGTCGTAAATCTGTAGGATCCATTGGAAATCTTTTTTATCCTTTAAGACCTAGGCAGTAGTAACTTTAAAAATAGGGTGTCTAGGACTTTTTAGACACCCTATTTAAACTTAGTCATGATTTATTGTAACCAATAAGCTATCCATACAGCACTTTTACAAACCTCACTTAAACCTGCTGCATATGTACCGCATTCAACAAGCAATGCATCCCTGATTTCGGCATCTGTTGGCGCTGCTTTTTTCAGTCCTTGTGTAGATTTTAAGTGAGAACCATCAAAGCGTGCTAATTTAACTAGGGTCGATTCATACAACTCAGTAACTAACGAAGGGTCATAATCCTTAATTATGAATTCTTTCCCTTCAATTTCAATTTTTAAGTTAATACAATAAACAGAAAAAAGTATTTTGCCTTCGTCGGTTTTTAGCATTTCTATTAAATTGAAATCTGCCGATTTGAGACAATTTGCATGGTCTAACTCAAACCTTAAAGCATCAAGTATATTTTTATTGTATTCTTCAATACTTTGGTATTCCTGCTTGCTAATAATCTCCTCTTTTTGGCATGATTGAATAAACAAAACGCCTACAAAAAAGCTGAAATAATTAAGATTTCTTTCATCTCCGTGATGTTTGTATAATTAGGTAATTAACGAACTTATAAATAAAACTTCTCTTTGGAAAAGCAGCCTGATGTAGAAATAATATTAATAATAATATGAAGCCATAGTCAAAAGATAGTATTACTAGTATTAAGCCAACAGTTAGAACGATATTCTTAAAGATTTTCATGATTTTTTATCTTAAAATATATGCTATATCTACAGCTAAATTACATATTTCATCGAATCCAAACATATACTTGCCGCATTCTTTTTTCAATGCATCTCTTATTTCTGCATCTGTTGGCGCTGCTTTATTCAGTCCTTGTGTAGATTTTAAGCAAGCACCATCAAAGAGTGCTAATTTGACTAGGGTCGATTCATACAACTCATTAACTAACGAAGGGTTATAATCCTTAATTATGTATTCTTTCCCTTCAATTTCAATTTTTAAGTTGATACAATAAATAGAAAAAAGTGCTTTGCCTTCATCTGTTTTTAGTATCTCAATCAAATTGAAGCCTGCCGATTTGAGACAAGATGCATTATCAATTTCAAGTTTTAAATCATTAAGAATATTTGCATTATATTCTTCGATACTTAAATTTTCCTTTGTACTAATGGATTCTTCTTTCTGGCAACTCACAAAAGTAGATATTCCAATAATTAACAATAGCGATACAATTATCTCACTTTTAGTTTTAAACATTTCAATTTGTTTTAAATTATTTGCCTACTCCTGATTTATGGTCTCTTCGGCTTAATTCCGACCTTTTTTGAGAATTAATTCTTATAACCATTTTCTGACCTATTTTTTATACCGATATAGTCGGTGGCTATTGTCATTTTCTGTTTACATTAAATTCTCAACAGCTCTGGCAAGCAGCTCCTACCACATAAAAAGCAGCCATCAAACTCATGACCCTGATCATCTATAGATCATTTCAAGGACTGAAAACTATAATTTTGGGGAATCAAGAATTCGTCTGGACTAATCTGCTATTCATTTCCTTCACAAGAAGAAATAAAACCTAACAGTACAAAAGCTATAAAAAACAATTTTTTCTAAAAATAAAATTAAGTAATTAGACTACTCTTACGATTTTCGTCTTTCTATCTCGTGTCGAGGTGTTTAATTGGAACACGACAATCACCATTCTCTCCATGTCAAGGTGGTTAGCCTCTAAATAACCCCATCTTTTTTTAAATTAATCACAAAGAAGCTCGCCAGTCCAAGTAATTTCAGATGAATCTGACTTTATCAAAAAACAGTAACTACCAGCGTGCAAAGCACTAATATCGAATGAATTGTCAAAAGCAGAAAAAGAAAAGATATTTCCGCTATCATCAGTACATTGTAGGGACAAGTTTCCATAAAGGGAAAAAGAAGCAGGCATTTCTAGAATACCACGACATAAGGTGGCATATTCGGGCAAAGGCGGTATTTTTTTAATGGGCCCAGTATGTTTAATAGTTCTTACAGTAACAGTTGTTTTATCGTCAGACGCTGCACGTAAATTTAAAACTAGCAAGAAGAGAAAAAGTACACAAAATAGTTTTTTCATAGCATTGGGTTTTTGTTATCCCAAAGTTACCCACCCAACCAACATCTGCGACAAAAATTGAAATCGACATGCACTCTTTCACCAAAATATTTTTCCATTATTTTGATTTAATGAATGTTACAAAAGTTTCTTTCACCATCTTTTTCCTAAAAAACTGATCCCAGAGGCGGTTTTCCTGAATCAAATTGTGGTATCCCCCTCCAATTTTTGCTTGACCTGGTACTTCTTTACTTTTATCACTTTCGGGGAGATTTGAAGCAGTTGAGCCAACTGCTGGTTGTTCCAATCCTGTTGCACAAAATAGTGCAAAACCCACT
>JAFGWF010000039.1 GCA_016937295.1 Bacteroidales bacterium | reverse complement strand
TGCAGTTGTTTTTTATCTCCCGAAAAGGCTTGAAGCAGTTGCTCAGGATACAGAAAGAAAACATCCTCTATCTGCTGAATATCACCGCGTTGAACCAATCTATAGCCTATTTCAATCAATCCTTTGCGAATTAGATGATACATTTGTGACGACCGATCGCGATATTCCTCTCTTGTCCATAAAAGTTGACGGTGTTTAAGTACTTTCTTGCGAAGTGAGGCCGACTTAATTAACACAAATTCTTGACGGAACACATGCTCCTGCGCTTTGTTTTTCTGAATAATATCTTCGGAATCTGCTTTTTCAATAAAGGTTTTCAGAAGAAAAAAAACTTGTCGTGGATTTTCATCCCAATTGGCGACCATTAGATCCAATTCTTTATCGCTATGATAGGCGTATTTTTGGATAAATAACTGTAATTCCTTTTGAAAATGTTCAAGTCCGTCTTGAAAAAAGGTTTCTAAAAGTTGGTTAGCCGTTTGTTGACGGAAATACGTCAAGGCGGATTCATGATTTCGGATTTGCCGGCTTAGATTCCAAAGATGAATGGATGGATGGAGATGTGCGATATTTTGAATTCCTGCAACTAAATTTAAATAGTTTAAGGATTCTTTTCTTTGATATTTTCTAATGTCACCTTTTAATAGACTTGTGAAGTTGGAATTATTATAAATCACTGTAAAATAGTCACCTTCAAAAAATAAATGATGTTTAAAAACCAATTCATCAATATTTTCAGCAAGTTGATTGTCTGATATTTCCGACCATTTGATATGGAAATACGATTGTATTAAATCATCTTTTTGTTGCAAATCTACAGTAGCTTTTTTGATGGTTTTATTTACAGAAGCACTTAATTTTATCAACACTTTCAAACTTCGGAAAATCGTTTTAAGATTGTTTTTTGCTATGAAACCATCTCCTGTGAAATTATGGGCAATACCTAAATCCTCATTTAGTTCTCTCTCCTTATACCCCATAAGATTTTGCAACCCTTCCTTGGTCGAAGAAATATTCCAGTAGGAATACAGCATAAATTCTGTAAACCAACTATCCGGTTCTACTTTTGGGTTTAAGGCTACGGACTTCAAATACTTTGAAAGGGTTTTTTCAAACGCATTTTGATATAGCCAAAACATAAATGGACTGGCAATTTCGGAAGCAATGCCTCCGTCTTTCAAGTCGGCATTAGTCCAGTCGTATTTTGTGTCGAAATGAATTGAAGTTAAAGGTCGCGCTTGTAAAATAAATATTTCTTCCCCTTTCAAGCACCATTCTATATCAAGCGGAAATCCGTAATGCTGTTGCAATTCTAAAGCAAGATTGGCTAATTTGTTCAGCATCATTAGGTTTAAAGGGTGGTGACTGTTGATTTTTTTTTCAATCAACTCCTCATTATACCAATCAAACCTGTAGAAATTTGGGTTTGAAGCTCCTTGCACTAAACTTTCACCAAAACCATCAACGGTTTCAATTATTAGCTCTTTATCCTTGCCATTCATTGGATTCACAGTGAAAATTACACCTGAAATATCGGCTTCAATCATTTGCTGAATCACTAAATTTAATTTCAATTCAGAAGAATCAAGCTGATTGCGCTGGCAATAATGTTTTATTTTCTCGCCAAATTGCGAAAGTAAGCATGTAAAAAACGCCTCCTCAAATTCATTATAGTTTCGAATGTTAAGTACAGATTCAAAGAGCCCTGCAAAACTATTTTTGCTTCCGTCTTCCATATTTGCAGAACTTCTGATGGCAAGAGGAACATCACCCAATTGGTTTTTGCTATAAGTCCATGCAGAGTCTATCAATTCGTAAAAAGCCGACTTATTGGTTAGAATCCAGTATTTATCATATTCTGCTTTTACCTTAGAATCTTTTACTATAATTTTATTAATGATGTTATAGGGGATGATAAAACCTGAAGGAACAGGGAAATTTTTTTGAAATAAAGTATATAAGCTATCCGCTTTGCCACCATAACTCTGACCTGAAGCTTCCTCGAATGAAACAAAATCTGTCATACTAAAAGGGGTGTTTTCTAAGTTTGAAAAAATAGAGTAATATGTTAATAATCAGATGAATCAATCCATAAAATATAATTCCGATAAAGAAATGCGCAAAAGTAAATTTGGCAAAAATGAGCAGTAAAATATTGATGAGAATAATAGAATCTAATTGATCGATTATACTAAACAGAAACGAACCTGATTTTCCGGGAATTATGTCAAGCTGTCGTTTTACAAAACTATTGGGTAATTCGCCTAAGATATAACCTAAGCCTAAGACTATTCCATAAAACCAAGGCGAAAAGCGTTTGAAATCTAAGAGATTATATGATTGAAAAAATTGGGTTTGTTCAATTAAAAAATAGAAAATCCAAACGAAAATCACTGATGAAACAATCATATAAACTAATCCACGATAGGTTTTATGTGGGCCGAAGATTCGCTTCTCTCGAAACATTTTGTAATGATCTAATGGAAATTTTAAGATAGAAAACCAGTCAAGTTTTACAACAATCATGTGGGTTATAGCCGCAAAAATTACTGGTAATGAGGTGATTAAGAGTTCTAAAAGTAGCTTTGCCATAAATCAATATATAAAAGGAATAAGCCTATAACTTTTGTTTATATAGGTTTGATATTCAGTGCCAAAATGCGATAAAAGCATTTTTTCTTCCTTTTCAATACGACTGATTATCACTATTGTAGGGACTATTGCTAACGTAATTAAAGAAAAATAGTTGTGCATAAGTAAAGCCAAACCTATATAATATAATATTGACCCAAGATAACTGGGATGTCGAATAAAAGAAAAAACACCATTAGTTTTAAGTTTTTGTTGCTTGTGAATCTGCAACTTAACTTGAAATGATGCTCCTAAAGAATAAACAGCAAACCATCGAAGAATCAAACCGGTAATAATGAAAACAAAGGCAAAGGACAAAAAAAGAAAAGTGTTTTTGTAGCTCCCATAACCAATTAGAAAGAAGACGTAAGATACTAAAAGAGACAAGGGAATCAGTAAACGGATATGGTTTAAAGAAGAATCAGAACTGACAAACTCTACTTTTACAAGATTTTTGTGTCTAAAAAAATTGATATAAATCCCTGATAGAGAAAGTATTAACAATACGCCGATGATGATCAAGTTTTCTTTCACGACTGCAAAGATAAAGATATTACATTTGAAAATTGAAGTTTGCGTTAATTTCTTGAATATTGTAATATGTAAAAATAGTCAAAATGAATATTGCCCGAATAAAAATTTCAAACAAAATAGAGATTCCTCTTAATATTCCAAACTTATTATCTTTATATCGCATTTTAGTTTCCCCCTTTATCTTGATGATGGTTTTTTTTGATTTTGAACTTCTTTTTGCATGGTTTATTTCCATCAGCCTGATAACGGATATCCTCGACGGTTTCATTGCACGAAGATTCAACATGCAAACTGAAATCGGTGCGCGACTTGATTCCATTGCTGATATTGGAACATATCTTTTAGGTTTTGCCGGAATATTTACTTTTAAGTTTTCCGATTTCGGTGCGCATATTTATTTCCTATATGTTTTTATGGGCTTTTTTGCCTTAACCCAAATTTTCTCACTAATCAAGTTTAAACAAACTTCAAAATTTCATTTATATAGTTGGAAAATAGCAGGTTATATTCAGGGTTTTTTCTTTTTTACCTTGTTTGTTTTTGGCTTCAACGCCGTGTTTTTTCACCTTGCAATCTGGATGGGTTACCTTGCTTTTGCCGAACATTTGATTATTCAATTGGTTATTAGCGAAATGAAAAG
The DNA here is from genome assembly GCA_016937295.1 of Bacteroidales bacterium. Lineage (GTDB taxonomy): Bacteria > Bacteroidota > Bacteroidia > Bacteroidales > UBA1556 > UBA6267. The sequence continues at coordinate 15,197 of JAFGWF010000039.1, read as the reverse complement.
TAATTTGAAAGGATTGTTTTGGGTGTTGAAAAAATAGATAAATCATTGATTTTCATTTAGCATGATAAGTAAAAAACCCCCTAACTTTGCATCAACTTCAAAATCCATTCTTATGCTACCCAACCAAGTTGCCAGAGGAATTAACGAATTTTTTGCCGAGGACGACATCTTGGATTTTTCCATAAAAAAGGTTCGGCATGCCGGTGGTGGCGACATCAACGAAGCTGCTCTTTTGGAAACTTCCGAAGGATTGTTATTCGTCAAGTGGAACAGTGCCTCCCGCTTTCCCAACATGTTTAAACGAGAAGCGGAAGGGCTCAACAAACTCAGAAGTGCTGAAGAAATTTCCGTTCCATTGCCACTTCATTTTGACGAAATTGATGGAATTGGTTTTCTTTTGATGGAAGCTATTGAGCAAGGCTCCAAAGAACAGGGTTTTTGGTTTAAATTCGGTATGCAGTTGGCTGAGCTTCACAAACATAGCTCGGAAAGTTTCGGCTTCAACAGCGACAACTATATTGGAAGTTTGGTGCAGCATAATCGCCAATCAAACAGTTGGACCGACTTTTTTGTGGAGCAGCGTTTAGAGCCTCAACTGCGGTGGGCAACGGAATCGAATCGTGCCGATAAAATCCTCGTTTCTAAATTCCATAAGCTATTCGAAAAATTGGATGGTTATTTTCCAAAGGAAGCTCCTTCACTTTTGCATGGCGACTTGTGGAATGGCAATTTTATGGTCAATCTTCAAGGACAGCCTGTCCTAATCGACCCTGCCGTTTATTTTGGTCATCGCGAAATGGATTTGGCTATGAGTAGGCTTTTTGGCGGTTTTAGCGAAGATTTTTATCAGGGATATCATCAGAGTTTTCCATTGGAATCGGGATGGATCGAGCGCACCGATTTATGCAATTTATACCCTTTGCTCGTTCACCTCAACCTTTTTGGCAGCGGCTATTTTCATCAAATTGTAAATATTATCCATAGATATGTATAAATGGTTTTTATAAAAAACATTTTTAGTATATTTGCCCGCAAGTCAAACACTTAGGAATATGATTAAAAGAGCTAAACTTTACGATGCTTTCGGCGAGTTGTTATATGCAATCGCCATCGCTGATGGTGAGGTGCAGGAGGAGGAAGTCCGCACTCTAAAGCATGTTTTGTGCGAGCATCCGTGGGCGCGTGAAATTGAATGGTCTTTCGAGTATGAAAACCAAAAACATCATAGCCTCGAAGAAGCTTATCAAAAAGCCGTTGACGTTTGTAAGGAAAATGGCCCTGACCCCGAATATCACTATCTTTTAGATGTTATGATTAAAGTTGCAGAAGCCTTCGGGGGTATCATTCCTCAAGAAAAAAGAATCATCGACAATTTTAAAAACGAATTAATGGATCGTTTTATGAACGACCTGAAAGATAATAAGTTGGTAACATTTCAAAATGAGTAATAGCTTTTTAATTATTGAAAAGAGGGTTAGAAAAAACATTGAAAGGATAGCGGAAAAAGCCCGAGTGAATAATGTGGTGTTGAGGCCGCATTTCAAAACTCATCAGAATCTACAAGTGGCCTCTTTCTTCAAAGATTACGGTATTTCTGCCATAACGGTATCTTCCATCCGAATGGCCAGATTCTTTGCCGCCAAGGGTTGGAAGGATATCTTTATTGCTTTTCCTCTCGACGTGAATGAAATAGCTGAAATGGACTTGTTAGCCAAACAGGTTAATCTTATGATCTTAATAAATCATCCCGAACACATAAAGGCTTTAAATCAGTTGACTCATTCTGTGGATGTTATGATAGAAATTGATGCGGGTTATCATCGCTCCGGCATTGATGTAAATAGTTATGAGCAGGTTTTGGAATTGGTGCGAATGTGCCACGAAACCGAACATGCTATTTTTGTAGGGTTGATGGCTCATTTTGGAAATACCTACATCTCCCGAACTAAACAGCAAATCCTTGGCATTGCTTATAAATCGGCGAATCGCCTATCTGATTTGGCCAAGAAATTAGAACGTGAGACCGGCCAGTTTATTTATGTTTCGATTGGTGATACTCCTTCGGTTTCAGTTTTGAATCAGTTTGATAGAATTGATGAGATTCGACCCGGAAATTTTGTTTTTTACGATTTGATGCAACTGCAAATCGGCTCGTGTGAGTTAAACGACATCGCCGCGCTCATGCAGTGTCCGGTAGTGTCTATCAACTCAAAACGCCACGAATTAGTAATTCATGGTGGGGCTGTTCACCTTAGCAAGGAAAGCATAGATTTTATGGGCGTAAAAACGTTTGGTCATATTGTGAAGATAGAAGGCGAAAATCTCTCTTTCACAGGCGATTATGTAAGCTCCTTAAGCCAAGAACATGGAATAGTTCAATGCAAAACAGAAAATTTTAGCGCATATAATATCGGTGATCAGCTACTCATCGTTCCCGTGCATTCCTGTCTTACCGCTAATCTTATGAAGGAATTTATCCAAACAATCTGATTTCATTTCAGCACTTTTTCTCTTTCAAATCTGGGTTTTTTACGACAAATCTATCCGCTATGCCATTTTGTCTCTCAAGGCTTTTTAGTTATGTGTTGCTTTGCCAATTCCTTTTAATTCCTGCTATTGTTTGGCTTCTTTTCGCATCGGTATCCAAATGTAAAAAATTCTTTACCTAAAATTGGTGATTTATTAGTTATTTTGCCCGATTATTGACAAAGGCCTTTTCCTTTTAAAATACAAAGTTTATCATGCTAGATTTTATTACAAGTTTCTTCGGAAGAAAGTCGGACAAAGACATCAAGAAAATATTGCCCATTCTGGATTCCATCAAGAAAGCCGAACAAAAAATCATCCAATTGTCGAATGATGATTTGCGGGCAAAAACCATAGAATTTAAATCCATTATCAATAGCGGCATCACAGCCGAACAGGATGAAATTGCACAAATAAAAGCTAAAATTGAGGCCAATCCGCTAATGGATATGGACGAAAAGGAGGAGTTGTGGAATCGCATCGACAAAATTGAAGAGACAGTCAAAGGGAAAATTGAAGAAATTCTCAATGATATTCTTCCCGAAGCCTTTGCCGTCATGCGGGTTACAGCTCGGCGTTTTACCGAAAATGAGGTGGTTGAGGTGACCGCAACCGACTACGACCGCGACTTAGCTGCAAGGTACGATAGTGTTAATATTCAAGGGAATAAAGCTCTTTTTTCTAACTCTTGGATGGCCGGAGGGAACATGATTAAGTGGGATATGATTCATTACGATGTGCAGCTTATCGGCGGTATCGTTTTGCATCAGGGCAAAATTGCCGAAATGGCCACCGGTGAAGGAAAAACACTTGTTGCTACGCTTCCCGTTTACCTTAATGCTCTTCCCGGTCGTGGGGTGCATTTGGTAACGGTGAACGACTATCTGGCTCGTCGCGACAGTCAATGGATGGGTATGCTCATGGAATTTCATGGTCTCAAAGTCGATACCATCGACAACCACGAACCTCATAGCGAAGCTCGCCGCCAAGCATATCTGGCCGATGTTACCTACGGAACTAACAACGAGTTCGGCTTCGACTACCTCCGCGACAATATGGCCACCGAACCCCGCGAACTAGTGCAACGTCCGCACAACTACGCCATTGTCGATGAGGTGGACTCCGTTTTAATCGACGACGCTCGTACGCCTCTAATCATCTCCGGACCAACGCCACGAGGCGACTCCCAAGAATTTGACCAACTTAAACCTTATGTTGATAAACTTTATAATCGTCAACGCCAGTTAGTTAATGGTATTCTCGCCGAAGCCAAAAAACTCATCTCCACAGCAGGTGACGATAAAGACAAAGAAAAAGAAGGCTTTAAACTCCTCTTTCGTGCTTATCGTGGATTGCCTAAAAATAAGGCTCTTATCAAGTTTCTTAGTGAACCCGGCATGAGAACAGGTATGCAGAAAACAGAAAATTTCTACATGGCCGAACAAATGAAAAATATGCACATCATTGACGATGAGCTCTATTTCGTTATCGAAGAAAAACAAAATTCTATCGAACTCACGGATAGAGGTATCGACTTGGTGACTGAAATGACCGGTGACCCCAAATTCTACATTCTTCCTGATATGGGTTCAGTGCTTGCCGACCTCGAAAAGGAAAATATCAGCATCGAAGAAAAAGCACTCCGCAAGTCCGAACTTATGCGCGATTATTCCATTAAAACCGAACGGGTTCATACCATGCACCAACTTTTTAAAGCTTATACCCTCTTTGAGAAAGATGTGGAATATGTGGTGATGGATAATAAAATCAAGATTGTGGACGAACAAACCGGTCGTATCCTCGAAGGACGCCGCTACAGCGAAGGATTGCATCAGGCTATCGAAGCCAAAGAAAATGTGAAAATCGAAGCTGCAACGCAAACTTATGCAACAATCACCCTGCAAAACTACTTTCGGATGTATAATAAATTAGCCGGTATGACTGGTACAGCCGAAACGGAAGCAGGTGAATTGTGGGACATCTACAAACTGGACGTTACGGTTATCCCAACTAATAAGCCTATCGTGCGAGACGACCGTGAAGATTTGGTTTACAAAACCGTCCGTGAAAAATATAATGCGGTTATCAACGAAATCGAAAACTTAGTCAAATTAGGCCGGCCTGTGCTTGTAGGTACTACCTCTGTCGAAATTTCTGAGTTGCTCAGCCGTATGTTGCAGCGCAAAAATATTAAGCATAATGTGCTCAACGCCAAGCTGCACCAGCGTGAAGCGGAAATTGTGGCAACAGCAGGTTTGAGTGGCGCCGTAACTATCGCAACCAATATGGCCGGTAGGGGAACGGATATCAAATTAGGTGCAGGGGTGAAAGAAAAAGGTGGTTTAGCCATTATCGGTACCGAACGCCACGAGTCGCGCCGCGTTGACCGTCAGCTTCGTGGTCGTGCCGGTCGGCAAGGTGACCCGGGCTCCTCACAGTTTTATGTTTCGCTCGAAGACAACCTCATGCGTTTGTTCGGCTCCGAACGGATCGCCAAAGTGATGGATCGCCTCGGCCTCGACGATGGTGAAGTAATCCAACATTCAATGATTTCTAAATCTATTGAACGAGCACAGAAAAAGGTGGAAGAGAATAACTTCGGCATTCGAAAACGTCTGCTGGAGTATGACGATGTGATGAATGCGCAACGGGAAGTGATTTACAAAAAACGCCGCCACGCTCTTTACGGCGAACGGCTTTCACTCGACATCTCTAATATGATGTACGATTTGGCAGAAAACATTGTCGAAACGAACCTTAATAATGGCGATTTTGAGAACTTCCGCATGGAGTTAATCACCAATTTTGCTATGGATAGCCCCGTAGATGATAAGGAATTTTTGCAAGCAAAAGTGCAACCTCTCGCCGAAACGATTTATCAACAGGCTTTTAAATCTTATATCGCCAAAAGCGAAAAAATTTCACGGCAAACATTCCCAGTAATTGATAATGTTTTCAAAAATCAGTCAACTCAATATACCAATATTGCCATTCCGATGACTGACGGCATAAAAACACTTAACATTATTGCCAATCTCGAACGTGCTCATAATTCTCAAGGTCGCTCAGTGAATATCGATACCGAAAAGATTATCACTCTCAAGTTTATTGATGATGCTTGGAAAGAACATCTTCGCGAAATGGATGATTTAAAACAGTCGGTTCAAAACGCTTCTTATGAGCAGAAAGACCCGTTGTTGATCTATAAATTTGAGTCCTTTGAGTTGTTTAAACTGATGATTAATAAGCTCAATCGTGATATTAGCTCTTTCTTGATTAAATGCGATTTGCCTGAAAATAAAGAGCTTCAAGTTCAGCGCGCTATGCAACCAGCCGGAATGGATTTCAGTAAGTTGCGCACCGGAAGATCGGAAGTAGGTAGCAAAGAATCCAATGCCGAAAAATTTGGCCACGACACCCAACAAAAACAGGTAACTCAACCTATTAAAGTGGAGAAAAAGGTTGGTCGCAACGATCCTTGCCCCTGTGGAAGCGGAAAGAAATATAAGCATTGTCACGGTGCAAATGAGTAAATGACGAACTATGGTTAAATGTTTAAGTAATTGATGTTATGATTGTTATTACCGGAGCTCTCGGGTTTATTGGGTCGGTAGTGGTTGAATCTCTCAATCATTTTGGAAAAGAAAACTTAATTCTTGTGGACGATTTCTCGAAAACTTTCAAGAATAGAAATTTAGAAGGGAAGAGTTTTTCCATGAAAATTGAAAGGGAAATCTTTCCTGAATGGCTTTCTAAAAATGGAAATCAAGTGGATTTGGTAATACATATCGGCGCCCGAACTGATACCACTGAGTTCGATGTTTCTATTTTCGACACGTTGAATCTTAACTATACGAAGTCCCTCTGGGATTCTTGTTCAAAACACCATATACCTTTAATATATGCTAGTTCGGCGGCCACTTACGGTGATGGCGTTCTTGGTTATTCCGATAATCATGATATTGTAAACCAGCTTGTTCCTCTCAATCCTTATGGAGAATCGAAAAACAATTTCGACAAATGGGCTATCGCTCAACTTCAACAACCGCCTTTTTGGTATGGCTTGAAATTTTTTAACGTTTATGGTCCGAATGAATTTCATAAAGCACGTATGGCCTCGGTCGTTTTCCATGCTTTTAACCAAATAACTGCTACTAATGGAATGAAGCTCTTTCGCTCACACCGACCCGATTTCAACGATGGTGAACAACTACGCGATTTTGTTTATGTAAAAGATGTGGCAAAGGTAATTCTTTGGCTTGCAGAAAATAAACCACAGCCCGGTCTTTATAATCTTGGTACCGGTTTAGCTCGAACGTTCCTCGACTTAGCTAAGGCAGTTTTTAATGCGTTGAACGTTCCCGAAAATATCACCTTTATCGACACTCCTCTCGATATTCGCGACAAATACCAATATTTTACTCAAGCCGATATGGCTAAATTGCGCCTTGCCGGATATACGAATCCTTTTACTTCATTAGAGGACGGTGTTGCCGATTATGTGACGAATTACCTCCTCCAAAACAAGTATTTATAGCTCGTTTCTTTAAATTATTCTGAACAAATTCTTAATAAAAACAATTTAAGTATCAGAAAAACAGTGGATTAAAAATTAATACATATCATGTAAAAAAAATTTGGTAGATTTCAAAGAATGAGTAATTTTGTTACTCAAACTTATTTCAATGCTTGATACCTTAATCACCAGTAAGACGAGATTAAAACTGCTATTGAAGTTCTTCCTGAATTCAAATTCCAAAGCATATCTAAGGAATCTGGCGCAGGAGTTCAACGAGTCCAGCAATGCTATTCGGATTGAGTTAAATAAGTTTGAACAAGCCGGTTTGTTGAAGTCTGAAGTTAGCGGCAACAAAAAGATATTTTCGGCGAATATTTCTCACCCACTTTTTCCCGACATTCATAATATCCTACTCAAACATCTGGGCATCGATCAGGTGATTGATGAGATTATTGCCAATTTGGGTAACCTCCATAAGGTTTACCTCGTGGGTGATATTGCCAAAGGTCAAAATTCCGATATTATTGATTTGCTTTTTGTTGGAAGCCAAATCAATCGTGAATATCTTATGAAGCTGATTACTAAGGCCGAAAAGCTGATAAAACGGAAGGTGAGATACCTTATCTACGGCGAAAATGAAATTGAAGCTTACCTTGAACTGAAGGAGAATCACGAGTACCTCTTGCTCTGGGAAGCATAAAATATACGTTGTGTTAATTAATTAACACTACAAAAATAATTTACTGTAAATCAGGCGTATAGAAAATCTATATGACACTGAGGCGGCGAAGCCATATCCGACCGACACTTTTTGGGATTGATTTTTTTATCACTTTTCGACACTAAACGAGTCACTCGGATTATTTAAAGACCTTAGACTTTTGTCGATCAACTCTTGTAAGTTTTATGGTTTGTTATCCTTCTGTAAAACAGCTAACTACAATTTTGGAAAACTTCACAACCTCAAGATTTAGTAACTTTGAAATCTGAAAAAGGATTTTAAAATAATGCAAAGAATAGAAATAAGAAATTTTGGACCAGTAGAAGAGCTAAATTTAGACATAAAAGACTTTAGCATTCTAATTGGACCTCAAGCAAGTGGAAAAAGTACAATTGCGAAATCAATCTTCTTTTTTAAGTCATTAAATGATGACTTAGTAAAGTATTTTATGGATTCGATTGAAAAAAACGATTTCTCAAAATCTATCGAAACTTTTGCAAAACATATAAGGCAAAAATTTCTTGATTATTTTGGAGCAAGCACTCATTTAGAAGGTCTTTTTCTAAAATTCTATTACGCTGAAACAATCTGGATTAGCATTTTAATAGAAACAAACCATAAATACATTACACCAAATTTTAGCGAATTATTTAATGACCAATTTGAAAGTTTGGTTCAAGAGGCAATTGACTACTCTCTCGTAATTGGACAGCGCAATCCGTCCTTATTGACCAGTAAGGAGTTGCTTCAATTGGATAGTAATAAAAGGAAGTTTGTTGCTTATGTGAAAGATAAATGCAATTTCATTTTTCAGGAAGATAGAGAATTAATATTTATTCCGGCAGGCAGAAGCCTTTTATCCACCTTATCTGATCAACTTCAGTATATAAATCCAAGAAATTTGGATTTCTTAATGCGAAGTTTTTTAAATAAAATAAATATTGTAAGACCTATTTTCAACAAATCACTTTCCGATATAATTGAGGAGAGAAGACTCTTAACTCAATACGACATAGATTATTCTAAGACAAAGCTTGCAGAAGAATTGATTAGTAAAATATTAAAAGGGAAATATCAGTATGATAAGGATGGGGAAAAAATATTTTTTGGCACAAATAAATACGTTAAGCTGAATTTTTCTTCATCAGGTCAACAAGAGTCATTGTGGATACTTTTATTACTTTTTATTATCATTTTAGAGAAACAAAACGTTTTTATTGTAATTGAAGAGCCTGAAGCTCACTTGTTTCCTGAAGCACAAAAGGAAATTTCAAACTTGATTGCGTTGATGTCGAACATAGAAAACTCACAGATATTTATTACAACCCACAGCCCATACATCTTGGCATCTATTAATAATTTGATTCTTGCCAATAAAGTAGGGTCAGAAAACGAAGAAGTGTCAGAAAGGATAAATAGAAACCTTTGGATAAGTAGAGATAAAGTATATGCCGCCATAGTTGTTAATGGTCAGGTTAAAGACATAATTGACAACGAATTAAATATCATTCAGCAAGAAAATATTGATTCAGTTTCAGGTACAATTAATGCTGAGTTTGATTATTTATTTCAATTTGAAACAGTTTAAAATATGGCCTGCAAACCTTACGAGAATTGTTTTGAATTTGTGGAACAGAAAAACAAAATCGTTAGTTGTAGCGATAGGAAATCAAAAACTAAGTATATTTATGAAAACGACTCCTTTGACTCTTTGACTAAATACAGAGTTGATGGATGTTTAATAAATGATGAAGATTTCAAGTGTGACTATTTGTTATTAAACTGCACAAAAGAAGTCTCATATTTTGTGGAACTTAAAGGCTCAGACTTGATTAAAGCCATTGAACAAATTGACCGCTCGATTGATATCTTGCATAAAGACTTTGAAGAATACGCCGTAGAAGCAAGAATTGTTTTAACAAGAGTAAACACAACAGACCTGAAAAGCACTAAACTTATTAAACTTGAAGGCAGGTTGAAAAAACTCAATGGGAAATTGATTAAACAGACCCGGCAGTTGATTGAGAGAAATTAGGCAATGCAGCCAACTTTAAACATTCGTAAAAAGGACTGTTTAAATCGAATTGAGCATTTTGTTCCTTAAAATCTTTGCGTTAGACGGATAAAGAATCTACCACAAATCCGCAATCCGCTTATATTTAATAGATAAATTCTTATTTAAAACCTTAAAATAAACCTCCTCTAAGTGGTTTTTTCATTTGACTGAGCCTTGTCATTCAGATGCCACTTCAGGAAAAAAACTTTAAAATCAAAACGATGAAGACTATTTGTGTTATTGGCTTGGGGTATGTGGGATTACCGCTTGCTGTTGAGTTTGGAAAGAAAAGAAAAGTAATTGGCTTCGAAATTAGTCAATCACGTGTAAATGAATTGCTTTCAGGTCACGATTCGACTTTGGAAACTACTGACGAGGATTTGAAAAATGCTAAGTATTTGACCTATACCACCAATTTGGATGATATCCGTGAAGCTCAGATTTTTATCGTTGCTGTTCCAACCCCAACCGATAAAAACAATCGTCCCGACCTTACACCGCTTATTAAGGCTTCTGAAACCGTTGGTAAAGTGATAAAAGACGGCGACATCGTTGTTTACGAGTCCACCGTTTATCCCGGCGCAACCGAAGAAGATTGTGTTCCCGTTATCGAGCGTATCTCCGGTAAAAAAATGAACCAACACTTCTATGTCGGTTACTCCCCCGAGCGTATAAATCCGGGGGATAAAGTGCACACGCTTACCACAATAAGGAAAGTTACCTCCGGCTCAACTCCCGAAGTTGGCGTTGAAGTGGACAATCTTTATAAAGAAATTATCGTTGCCGGCACTCATTTGGCAACTTCTATACGTGTGGCCGAGGCTGCAAAAGTTATCGAAAACTCACAACGCGACATCAATATCGCCTTCGTTAATGAGCTTTCTAAAATCTTTAACCTCATGGGCATCGATACGCTCGAAGTGCTTGAGGCTGCCGGTACTAAATGGAACTTCCTTCCATTCCGTCCGGGTTTGGTTGGTGGGCATTGCATTGGTGTTGACCCCTTTTACTTAGCTCAAAAGGCACAGGAAGTCGGCTATCATCCCGAAATTATTCTTGCAGGCCGCCGCCTCAACGACTCTATGGGGGCTTATGTGGCTACCGAAACGGTGAAGTTGATGGTAAAAGCCGGTAAGCAAGTTAAAGGTCAAAAAGCACTGCTTCTTGGAATCACTTTCAAAGAAAATTGCCCCGACATCCGTAATACACGCGCTATCGACATCTATCACGAACTCAAAGAGTACGCTATGGACGTGGATGTTTTTGACCCTTGGGCAAGCAACGCCGAAGTTGTTCATGAATACGGTATCGAATTGGTTGACGAAATTGCTCAGCCTGGTGAATATGCCGCTATCATTCTCGCTGTTGCTCATAACGAATTCAAAGAGTTAGACCTCCAATCATACAAAGATAATGGTGCTATTCTTTTCGATGTGAAGAGCATTTTGCCTAAAAGTCTCGTTGACGCCCGCTTATAATTATTACGAACTTTTCGGAATATTTCTTAATTGTGCCCAACGTCCTACATCTATTTATTAAATAATGCATAAATCAAACATCCTCATCACCGGCGGTGCCGGATTCATCGGTAGCAACCTCGTTGACTATTTTCTCGAACAAGGTCATAAAGTGGTTTGCCTCGATAATTTGGCCACGGGATTTTTGCATAATATTGAGCATCAATTAAATAACCCAAATTTTACCTTTATTGAAGGAGATATACGTGTTTTGGAAACCTGTCGCAAAGCAGTAGATGGATGTGATTATGTGTTGCATCAGGCTGCTCTCGGCTCGGTGCCTCGCTCCATCAACGACCCGATTACTACCAATGCTGTAAATATCGACGGGTTTGTAAATATGTTGGTGGCAGCACGTGATGCAGGTGTTAAGCGCTTTGTATATGCAGCCAGCTCCAGCACTTATGGCGATTCCAAAGTGCTTCCAAAGGTCGAAGAGCAAATAGGCCGTCCGCTTTCGCCTTATGCCATCACAAAATATGTAAACGAACTTTATGCCGATGTTTTTGCTAAAACTTATGGTATGCAGTGCATCGGACTACGATATTTCAACGTCTTTGGCCGCCGCCAAGACCCCAACGGAGCTTATGCGGCAGTGATTCCTCTTTGGGTAAAGAACCTGATGAATCATCAATCTCCAATTATCAATGGTGATGGAAGCTATAGCCGCGATTTTACGTTTATCGATAATGTGATTCATGCTAATGAGCAGGCTCTTTTCACTGATGATAAAGCATTTGAATCAGAACATTTTGCCGAAGTTTTCAATGTAGCTTTCGGTGGAAATACCAATCTGATTGAACTCTTTGAAGCTCTGCGCGACAACCTCGGGCGCTTCGATACCAAAATATTGAATATCGAACCACAATTCGGACCCAATAGGGCAGGGGATATACCTCATTCACAAGCTTCTATCGAAAAAGCCCGACAAATTTTGGATTACAATCCTAAATACGATGCCCGTCAAGGCTTCGAACTCGCTGCTCAATGGTATTTTGAAAATTTGTAAAAGCATGTTTTTTTCCGATTATCAAAATCATAAAGATGCCAAGATAAGGTCTTCCTTGCTTTGGGAATATGATTTCTCGAAAATTGATTTTGATGTGATGAAAGAAAATATCATCCTTAGAGTTGTGGAGCGCGGTAGGATTGAAGATTTCTACGCTATTATAAATCGCTACGGATTGAACGAAATCCGCGACTCAATCAAAAACTTTTCTTATTTGAATGAAAAGGATATCGCCTTTGTGTGTGCAATATTTGATTTAAAAAAAGAAGAATTAAAATGCTGTTCACAGAATCCGTTGAGAAGTCAACACTGGAATTATTAAAACGAATCCAAGAAGATGATGTTTTCAGTGCTTTCTTTTTGGTTGGAGGTACTGCTTTAAGTTTGCAAATTGGTCATCGCAGAAGTATTGATTTAGATTTTTTTACGACAGAAAGTATAGACAATCAAGAACTTACAGATTACCTTCGTTTAAACTATAGTTTTAATCTCGACTATTTATCAAAAAACACGATTAAAGGAGATATAGAAGGAGTTAAAACAGATTTTATTTCTCATCAATATCCATTGATTGATAGAATAAAATATTTAAGTCATATCAGAATGGCTTCTAAACTCGAAATTGCTGCTATGAAATTAAATGCAATTACGGGGAATGGCTCAAGAATAAAAGACTTTATTGATGTAGCATTTTTATCTGCCTATTATTCCTTGGATGATATGTTAGATGCTTATGAACGAAAATATAATTCAAATAAGATATTAGCTCTCAAATCATTAACATATTTTGAAGATATCAATAAGAACGAGCCAATTCAATATTTGAATAATATTTCATTAGAATGGAAATCCATAGAGAACCGAATTTTTGCAATGGTTAATTTTAAAACTATAGTCTTTGAACCAATAGGCTAACTCATCCTTGGATAAGTTTGCTTTAAATTTTAAATAAACAACCGATCCCGTCATAGAATTTGTAATCATTCCGCTGCTCTCTAGCAACCGATAACCATCACCCTTGAATCAGTCAACATTTAATTCCATTTTTCCAATCAAAATTCAGGATTTGCTTTCTGCAATTATGGTTAAAAAACAAATTAGTTTTGATGAGGCGTTAGAACATTTATACTCATCTGCACTATACTCGGCATTGAGTGATGAAGAAACCAAACTCTGGCATTTGAGCTCTGAGAAACTTGTTGAAATGCTTGAGGAAGAAAAGCGAACTAACCTCTTAGTTTATCCCGATTTTGTTTAAAATGATTGCTTTAGATAAAATCCAAAAGTTTCAATTATTCTGTCTCGAAACCTATAGAATAGAGATGAATATTAGTGGTTATATGGCTTTAAATCAGTTTCGTAAGTTTAATGTATTTTCCTTTCTCAAAGAATCTTTTGAATGCTTACACACACAAAGTAAAGATTATTTAGTTTCTGAAATTAAGGAATTTATTGAAAACCGAAAATGAAACTTTTTCATGGAAGCATTGAGGAAATTAAAGTTCCACGAATATTAGAAACCCAACGATTGCTCGATTTTGGCAGAGGTTTTTATACTACCTCAATGAAACCACAAGCCGAAAGTTGGGCGTTAATTAAGCAAAAGAGGTTTAGTGGAAATTCTGATGCAATTGTAACCGTTTATGAAATAGAGGATTCCGTATTCTTTGCCGGTGAATTTAAAGTTAAAGATTTCCAAGCGGCCGATGAAGAGTGGTTAGATTTCATCGTTGCAAATCGAAGAAGTTATAATCCACATCCTTATGATATTGTAAAAGGAGTGGTAGCCAATGATAGTTTATATTCAACACTCTTGCTTTATGAGGCGAATGTTTTGACTAAGCTCGAAACTATTGAAAGATTGAAAACTCATAAGCTCTTCGATCAAATATCATTTCATAACAATACAATTCTTAAGGAACTTAAATATATAGAATCCTATTTTGTGTCAAAAAATGTAATTTCATAAGTTACATGTTTATAACGAATTAGAGTAAATTCTGCGAATCCCGTCATCCCTCGATACAATTTTCACTCCTCATTCCGAGTGGCCAACCATAGGGAAGCTGTATCGAGGAATGACAATGAAAATCACTCGATCTGACGGGCAACCAACAAATTCAATTCTGAAACTCTTTTCTTACAATATTTACTAACTTTCTACTGTAAATTTTTATCTCATGCCGCAGTATTTATATAAGAAAGACTTTAAATCCGAACATGGAAGTGTTAAAGTGAAACTTCTTTTACTGAATTTTCAAGATGAAAATAACATCAACTTCATATATTCGCCTCATCTTGATTTGACTGGCTATGGTGCTAACATCGAGGAGGCCCAAAAATCTTTTGACATTGTTTTTGAAGATTTTGTAGATTATACTTTGAAGAAGAAAACCATTGGTAAGGTTCTTGAAAAAATGGGCTGGAGTGTTAAAGGAGCTGTTAAAAAGCCAAAAAAGGTTATTGCTCCAAGTATCACTTCGGTAATCAGTAAAAATAAATATGTTTCCGAAATTTTTGATACGTATCCAGTCAGGACTTTCCACGAAGACATTAATATTCCTGCTTTTATCTAATTTAAAATATTGAATGCCAATAAATTATCGAATATCAGTCTTTCTGATTTTAGAAAGTTTCTTTCAAACCAAGGATTAAAATCATAAAAGACACCAAAGGAAGGGGAGGACATGAAAAATGGTCGAGAGCTGATTTAGATCGACCTATTACAATTCAAACCCACATAGACCCTGTTCCTGAATTTATTGTCAAACAGGTTTTAAGGCATCTCGGAATGACAAGAATTCAGTTTCTGGAAGCACTTAAAAAATTATAAATCATACTACTTTTAT
>JAFGWF010000247.1 GCA_016937295.1 Bacteroidales bacterium | reverse complement strand
GGTTGCTGGAGCGAAGCGGAAGTCCCGTCATAGAATTTGTTCATGGAGCGAAGCGGAATGATTACAAATTGTTTGACGGGATCGGTTGTCGGTTGTTGGTTCTCGGTTATCGGTTGTCGGTTGTCGGTTGTCGGTTGTCGGTTTTCGGTTGCCGGTTGTCGGTTGCTGGAGCGAAGTGGAATGATTACAAATTGTTTGACGGGATCGGTTATCGGTTGTTGGTTGCTGGAGCGAAGCGGATTTAATACAAGTTGTTTGACGGGTTCCGTCCTTCATTATTGGAAATTCGTTGTTCGATATTTGTTATTATTATTTCTCAATATAATAATGTCATCTCTACGGGATTTGATTGTTGCTTCTCCATTTAATTGTGTTCCATTTGGTTTTAAAAACAGCAGGTATTTTTTTCGTGGATTCTCCGATAATCTCTTAGTGATGTATAAGCTATTTCTGATAAAATTCCGACCAACCTCAATTTTCATGTCTCATAATCAACCATTTACTAATTTATAATTAGCACTTCGTCCTCCTTCGTGTGTTGGTTGTAAAATGCCTTTTTCTACTAAGTCTTTTATGTCTCTTAGGGCTGTATCGGTAGAGGTCTTGGTGATTTTTGCCCATTTTGAAGTTTGAAGTTTCCCTTCGAAACCGTCGAACAATTTGTTGAGCATCAAGCGCTGCCGCTCATTTATGGGTGTGTGTTCGTTTAGCCTCCAAAATTCGGCCTTATGCAATATTTTTTGTGTCGTGTGTTCAGTGGTAAGAAGCGCGTTTTTCAAGCAAGATAAAAACCATTCAAGCCATGCCGTGATGTCGCCTGTGCTAGATTGAACCTTTTGCAAAACTTCGTAATATCGCTTGCGCTCTAATAAAATTTGGCTCGACATACTGTAAAAACGTTCACCACTATTTTCGGCGCGGGCAAGCAACATGTCGGTTATAGCTCGGCCTATCCGTCCATTTCCGTCATCGAAAGGGTGAATGATGATAAACCAAAAATGTGCTATGGCAGCTTTTAGAACGGGGTCAAGTTTACTGTCGCTGTTAAACCAGTTTAAAAACTTATCCATTTCTGCTTTTACATTATCTTTTTTCACGGCTTCGTAATGCACTTTTTCTTTTCCTAAAGCACCCGAAACTATTTGCATTTCGCCTGTACGATAACTGCCTGCCGTTATCTTATAAGGGCCGCTATATCCGGTGGGGAAAAGTGCTGCATGCCAGCCATATAAGCGGTTTTCGGTTAAAGGCAAACGGAAGCGTTGAGTGGCATCAAGCATCATTTCCACAATTCCTTCTATGTGTCGGCTACTTGGCACAAGGCCGGCCGTGTTGATGCCCAAGCGCCTTGCAATAGATGATCGCACTTGTTCGTAGTTGAGCATCTCGCCTTCTATCTCAGAAGATTTCACTACATCTTGGGTCAAGGCAGCAAGCGTTGCTTCTTCTTTTGCAGAAAATCCGAGAGCATTCATTTGCCCGATGATTTTTCCTTGCATGAGCCTAACCTCACCAAATAATGCATTGATGGCTGTATCATCCCATGTAAAGTCAGTCCAATTTTCGTATTCGTAAATGTATTTCGCCATAACTTTAAAACATTTATGCGGCAAATATACAGATTAATTACCGCAAAAATACGGCGTTTATTTTATTTTTTTACCGCAAAAGGATGTAGTAAAAAGTCTTCCATTCTGTCAAGACTTATATTTCAATCTCATTTTAAGGTAGTTATAAAAATTTTGGGTCTTTCACTAAAACTCAACTTTGGCACTCTGTTTTTGAATCTATTTCACCAAGATGAGCTTTCATTGAGGAGGCAAAAATAATCCTTTTTGGTTCGCCACCAGTTCTTTAATCGGCTCTGCAATGTGTTGTGCAAAATATACTTTTCGTTTTCGTATGGCACCTTGCATTTAAGCCAAATTAATCCGTGAAAAATATTATAAGGGGGATTGCAGCCAACGAAAATAAATCCACCATCCACCGATTATTTCGTGCTTTGCTTGAGATTTAAAAATTCATTAATTATCTGTAAATTAACCATATATTCGTAAATAAAGGAGTATGGTTGATTATATCCATAGTTTTTGTTTTAATGAAGATTTTCGAGCAAATAGAAGATTCTATAACTTGAATGATTGTCTTGTTTTAGGTAACAACGCTAAGCAAATTATCAAGATTCCTAACGTTGAATAAATTGTATGAATTATTTCAACTGCATTAAAAAACAAAGTTTGAACATTAATCCAAATAATCAGTGCAAAGCCAATATAAACTGAAAAGGTCCATGAAAAGTGATAATCATATAATAAATTTATTTTTTGAAAAAATTTACTATCAGGTCTTTTAATAATGGCGTACAGAATAAAAATTGGAATTATGCCAAAGGTGAAAAGTAGAATTATACCCGGTATAAGAAAGTTCTTGAATGGAGAATTGTGCAGAATATCAACAGTCATTTTAAAAAACGAACCATCAGTTTTAAGGATTAGTGCTAATCCCCCGTATATTGCTCCAATTGAAAGAAATCCAAGTAAAATGACTAATAGATTTCCGTTCAGATTTAATTTCTTCATGTCTATATTTTTAATTCAAACTTGTTCCACATTTTAAGCAAGATGTTCGATGCACACACAATAATTCGCCACAATTGGAGCATCTCCATCTTTCCTGTTCCAACTCTACAAACTTCTCAATACCAAGACTTTTGATGTTTTCAAGATTATCCAACATACTCATGCCATATTTTGTTCGGTATCTTTTATCAAGATTTTTTAGTCGCTTGCAAGGATATTTCTCACATTCATCGGAACAGAATTTCATATTCTTTTCTTTTAGAATTGCGCAATTTTTTATAGTACATTTTCTGCAATAAACCGCTTTATCTTCGTCCATTGCATTGCAACCCGGACATTGTTTTTTCTCTCGCAAGTGGCCGATGCAAATTGCACAATTCATTCCGCAGGGTGCGATTAAATCTGCGTTCATTTCGGTTGACATATCTCTTTTACCATTTCTATTGGAACAGAAGTTTTTTTCGATATTTCCGCCACGTTCATTCCTTCGTTTTGAAAACGTTTTACAAAACATGGAATTGTTTCGCCAATTTCCACCAAATTGTTTTCAGGGTCATAAAACCGAACGGTACGTTGTCCCCATAATTCTTCGGTCTCTTCGTGCAAATATTTTATTTGGTGTTTTTTAAGATTTTCAATCGCTAATTCAAATTCATCGGTTTCAAAACATATTTCCAAATTATTGTTCCCTGTTTTGTCAAAAGTTCGTCCAAGTTTCTTTGCGATTGGATACTCTTCTTTCAGTTGCCACAGTGAAAGTCCATTTGTAAAACCGATGCAGTTGCCAAAATCAAATTCGATGTTTTGCTGAAGAATATTTTGATAAAATGATTTCATCTGTTCAAATTCTTCGGTTATGATTACTGTTGAATGAAATTTTATTTCCATAATTTTTCCATTATATTTTCAAATCGGGTATTGCTGATTGGGTGATGGCTTATCACTTTTCCGTTATAAACCAGGCCAAAAGTTCCAAACGGGCATGGGGAATTTTGAACAGACTGAGCGTCTTTTAAATCAACTAATTGCACATCCAAATTCATTCTTTTAGCACTTTCGATTATGGCATTTACATTTTTTTCGGTGTATGGACATTGAGCCGAACGCAAAATCGTAAGTCCATTGGCGTATTTTGACATATCTTCATTTGTGTTTTGTATAAAACTTGGATTGGGCGATTTTTCATCAAATTTTAAAACCAACAGACTAAAATCCGGTTTTGCGTTATCGACTACCTGAAAGCCTTTTTTTAGAAAAATGGCACTATCTGCCATAAAAGAACCTTTGCGCGTAACTACCGCAACGCCAAGCATTTTCGTATCCTTCGCTTCTTCAATGCACGCATCAATAAGTGATGTCGCATATCCCTTTCCCTTAAATTCTTTTTTAAATCCTACAAAAAGGCAATGGATAAACATATATCCATCGGCACTAACCGGACGATGTGCATATTTGCCCGGAATATACTCTAACATTCCCTGATAGCCACCTTCCTCCGAAATGAGCGCTTTTATTCTCAAACCTTTGGGATAGAATTCTTTAACCCATTCAATTTTGTTTCTCAACTCCACATGCTTATGCACATCTTTATAACCGCAAACTCCGTAAGTTGAAATGTTTTCGGGGGTTAGGTCAATGATTTTTGTATCTTCCATAATACCGATGAATTACAAATTGGTGAAAAGATTTGAACAAATAGTAAAAACAGATAGAAATAAAAATGCTTTTCTCATAGTGTAAAGTATTAATTGCAAAGATATTAATATATGTGTTGTAACATTTATAAAACGGTGGAGCAGGGGTAAAATCTATTATCCATTGTAATGCCAAGTAGTGCAAGACTCAGCATAAAAACACCGCTGCCTTTTTGTATAATTGTATCTTCAAAAGTCACCCTGCAAATCTTAAAAATAATCACTTACAAATTCAAATCACCCCAAAAAGCTCAACTTTGACACTCTGCTTTTGAATTCGTTTCACCAAAAGGAGCTATGGTTTGTGAGCCAAACAGAAATACTCTCTCGATATCAATGAATTTTTCTTTTATTAAATCCAGATATAGGGCTATTGTTGTATCAATGCTTTTATCCATGGTCTTAGTTCTTTTAATTTATTAATCCACTCTTCGGTATATTCAGTCGTACATTGTTTTTTGAAACTCATTTTATACCCGAAGTCGGTAAGGGACGCCCTCCAAAAATAGGCATTATTTACGTTTATTGATAGGCAAAATTTTGCGTGTTAATTGAGGGTGGCTTTTTTTTATTCTTTGACAAATAGCTTACTTGCCCATTTGAATTCATTAAAATATTGAACAAAATAGACGCCTTTATTTAAAAAACTCACATCAATCAGCACTTCCTTTTCATTAATGGCGCTTCTATAAACCTCCATTCCGTTAGCATTAAATATTCTCACAAAGCCTTTAACAGGAATTTCTCCATTGATTTTAATGGTTAAATTTTTAGTTGTTGGATTTGGGTAAATTATAAGTTCTTGATCCTCTTTTACAAACTCAACAATGTCGATAGTTTTATCGCAATTATAAGTGCTGTCAGGATATAAGGCTACATCATCTTTTGAATAGCAAAGCAACAAATCTTTATTTTCAAATGGCATGGTGAGTTCAGCGGTTATGCCAAATGTGCTTCCTATTCCTTCGATAATGCTGACAAATCCGGAGTCTGAAATCACACCATTAACTTTTATCCCTAAATCCCATTTTCTGGAGTAACTATTCCCGATAGGAATTGTGTCCATAGAAACAACGACTAATGTGTCCGAAGAATTGTTATTGTAGGTTTTTGGATAATCTTGTCCAACATGAATATTGTTGAAATCATAAAGAATCTTATCTGTACCCATATCTCTCACATAAACAATATTGGTTGCAGTGTCTTGTCGGATAGTGGCCAATAATCGCTCCGGTTCATGATAATTAAAGGAAGAAGGGCAGCCCGAAGGAGGAGATCCTGCCGGATAAATTGCGTTACATACGCCTCTTGTATATAGTCTGTTATAGGTTACACCGTTGATTAGGGTATCCGATTTATAGTATGTCGGCATAACGCATTCACAATAGTAACCATTACATATTCCATAAGTGCCCTGATAGGAACATGACCAAAGCATACCGTGTGATTCAGTCCAAAACGGGTTATCCGATGGTAATGGAAAATTGTTTTGTGCTTGTCCGAAAAAGAATAAAAAGGTACTAACGAAAAAAAGAAGAATGAACTTTTTCATATCAGTGGTTTTAGTAATTATAGACAAAAGATAAAATATTGCATTATTGGTTGCTTATGTTATAAACTCTTTTAATTTTAAATAACTCAATCCCATCATCTCACAATCAATCACTTCCAACTCAAAACTTCCCTCCAAAAGCTCAACTTTCACACTATGCTTTTGAATTCGTTTCACCAAGAGGAGCTATGGTTTGTGAGCCAAAATTAGGTATTTTATTGGGTTGGAGTATGGTTTGTTTTAATTGAAAATATTATTTAAATGAAAAGTCATAGAAAAGCGGTTAATCTTGGATTCGATGTACAGATCTTGTCGAGAGGTAATTCAGTGCAACACTCCTACCCTGCGACTACTTTACAGGGAGGCACTTTACAGTTGGATATCTTTGAGCCGAATGAGGGATGGTTTTGATGTGCTGGCTTTTTTTATTATTTAATGTCTCTAAAATCATCTACAAAGCTCAATGGATAATCGTTAAGTTCGTGAATTTCAGTTCTATAATTTCTGTCTGTCATAAATTTAGGAATATCAATTAACAAATGAGATGTTTTTTCTAAAACGAATTTTTCAAAACTATTCCAATTCATTTCCCATTCAGAACCTTGTCCGACTCCTTCGAGAACAGTACTTTGGTCATCAAGATAATAATTTTTATCTCCACCAAATTTGTAAGTGTAATACATTAATGACTTTCTGAAATTGTACAGGTCTTCATTGTAATCTATGTCTATACAGCTTTTATCAAGAAAAAATTGACAAAACACCCACCATCTTGTAAAATAAGATATACTGTTCCCAAAATGTTCTTTGTTGATTGTTAAATATTGATAGTCATTTTCACCTATATAATCTAATGTAAAATCTGGATACACTAATTCTTTTTGTTTTTCTAAGATTATACTTTCTTCTGGTAATTTACTGTCGTAACATGTCCAATAATCAGGATTGTAAAATATTTCATTCCCAAATTTATTATACAATTCTTTAAGTTGATAGCTTTCATCAATTAAACGAAATGTTTTGAAATCTTTGTGTTTAACAATTTTATCAATAATAACATACTCATCTTCCTTCTCTTTCCCCAAAAGTTTAAAATTCTCTTTTTTTCCGAAATAACCATATTCTATATTTATATCAATACGAGATATGATATCTTCTGCAAGATCTTTTATTCTTTCAGTTTTAAGTTTATGATTTCCAATAGGTAAAATACTGTGTCCCATTTAGTTTCTTTTCGTTTCTGATTTACGTCAAATTTTGCATCTCACAATCGATTCTTTCCAAACACAAAAGCCACCCCCCAAAAAAGCTCAACTTTCACACTCTGTTTTTGAATTCGTTTCACCGAGAGGAGCTTTGGTTTGTGAGCCAAAAGTAAGTAATTTGATGGATTTTGAATAATTTATTATTGTCAATTGTGATTGTTTCAAGCCCATAGAGTGAGAGAGGTGCTGAGCGGCACAATTGCGCCCTTCCTCCGGCAGATGTGCGGGACCAAGCTTGCTTTTTAAGGCCGAGAGGAGTCGAATTCCGATAGGAATCGGAAGGTAGGTTATTGTAACTCGTTTGTTTTTGATGGAGCTAAAAGTAAGTATTAACAGCAAACTTAAATTGGTCGATAAATATTTCTTTAAAACTTGAAATGTTATTCTGCTCATAAAATAGAAGCATTGCTTTCTTATATTCCACTGAGTCAACCGTTCTATACGAAATTGGGCAATATTTATGATTCATCAGAAGAGCATTACTTACAATTCTGGCAGTTCTTTTATTACCATCTACAAAAGGTTGGATGTAGGAGATTAGCACCAATAAAAGCAATGCTTTTTCGAAGATGTTTTTCTTGCTATTCACCAATTCACACATATTCGATAATGCTTCTGAAATTTGATACACATTATCCAAAGGACGATAATTTGTCCCGGAAATACCCACTCTTCCTTTTCTAATATTCTTATCAACCCCGAGGTCTTTGATAAGTATGCTATGTATGTCTTCAATTTTCGGAACGGACAATGGTATCAAGTAATCCGGGTTTTCAACTATAAAATCAATGGCTTCTTTGTGATTTAGAAGCATAATCGCTTCTTCTTTGGTTTTCCCTGATGCGGTTTCCTTTTCCTTGAGCAGTCTTTCCGTTTCCAATAAAGAATAAGTATTTCCTTCAATTTGGGACGATTTCCAGCTTAAATCAATCGCCAATCTTTCCAATTCCTTTTTGTATTCCATTTCAGATAGCTGGGATATATTCTTTTCAAACTTATTTTGAAGTAAGCTTAATTGGTCTAACTCATTGGCTGTAAATACGCTACACTCTTTTAGCGTTTTAGGTATGAGTTGAAAATTAAAACTTTCTTTAATTTCTCTTTCATCGATTTCCTTTTCATAATATTTCTCCATATCCACAGGAAACAGAATTTCATAGGTTGGTGAAATCAAATATTTGGTGGCTTTTCCTTGACCTTTTTTTGTTAAGAGATTTTCGTCGATCAACTTAGAAAGCAATCTTTTTACTGTCGCATAGCTAATTGACGTTGAAATGTGCTCAAAAATTTCTTTTGATGAAATTTCCTGTTTCAACTTAATGAGCTCAATTATTTCTAATTCTCTTTTATCCATCATAGAGTTATAATTTACGGCTCACAAAAATAATCATTCTGGCTCAATAAACAGAAAAAATGAGCCGTAATTTCTTCCTAAATGAGCTACAACGTCAGCCTCCC
>JAFGWF010000246.1 GCA_016937295.1 Bacteroidales bacterium | reverse complement strand
CCAATACCAAAAGGAAAAACGGTTTCCGTCATTGGAATATATTTTCCTCCTTCGCGCTTTGGACTGCCAAAACCGTTGGTCCCCGCAAGCTTACCGGTCATCATATTATACTTCCAACTTCTTGATTCAGTGAAACCTATGCCTGCGTGTCCGTAAAAAGTCCATTTGCGATATCTATCATGTCCAAAGAAAATATTTGTAAAATCAATAGTACCTGACAAACTGTACTCAAATAGATTTGCAACAAAATATTGCTTGGTATTTTCTTGCGTGCTTTTGATTCGACCGTAGGACAAATGCCCCCTTACTCCAAAATAAATATTAATCTTTTTTTCCAGAGTCATCACAGCCATTGCCTGTCTGTCCTGATAAAAGTACTTACTGAAAGGGCTGTTGACTAATAATCGGTTTGTTTTGTCGGTCAAATCACCGTAAAATGATGTAGCACCAATTCCTAAACCCAGATTCCATTGTTCGGTAAAAAAATAGCGTCTCTGTGAGCTTAAATCCGTTAAACTCACCACTAAAAAAATCAAAATTAAAAAAATGCGGAAAAAGCGAGACAACATCAGATACCTTTACGTTTAAATTTTGTATTTAAATTCTCAAAGCGCAAAAATAACATAATAATTCAAATACTATCAACACCTTTTTTAAGCGAATAAAAGACAATTAGAATATCCAAACTTTAAGAAGTTAAATAATTGTTAATGTTCATATTAACCAAAAATTAAACTGTCAATATTTAGATTTTTTAACTTAAGTAAAACCCCATAGATTAAAATTATTCTAATTTTGTAGTTGTTTTAAATATTCAATATGACAAACTCAGAGATTTTATCTAACTATCTTAAGAATCATGGTGTTAAACCATCAATTCAAAGGTTAAAAATCTATGAAATATTACGAAACAATGTTACACATCCCACTGCTGATGAAATTTTCAATCATTTAGTAAAGGAGATTCCAACGCTTTCGTTAGCCACGGTTTATAACACTATGCACCTATTTGAACAAAAAGAGCTTGTTAGAATAATCAACATTGAAAATCATCAAGCACGATTCGATTGGAACATGAAACCGCACGGCCATTTTCAATGTAACGTTTGCGGGACGATTTACGATATAGAAATTGACACTAATCAGATGAATATTAATGAATTAGATGAGTATCAATTAGAAGAATCCCACTTCTACTTTAAAGGCTTATGTAAAACTTGTTTAAACAAATAACTTAAATTTAAAATCAAATTATTATGGAAAACTTAATTGGAAAAAAAGCACCAAAATTCAGTGCAACCGCAGTTGTAAATGGCGGTGAAATTATCGAAAACTTCTCATTAGAGCAGTATGTTGGAAAAAAGCACGTCATCTTTTTCTTTTATCCTTTGGATTTTACTTTCGTATGTCCAACAGAAATCATTGCATTTCAGGACAAAATGGAAGAGTTTGACAAGAGAAATGTGGCCATTGTTGGTTGCTCGGTTGACAGTGAATTTTCGCATTGGGCATGGTTAAATACCGAATTGAAAGATGGTGGTATTAAAGGAGTTAAATATCCTTTAGTTTCGGATTTGAGTAAAACTATCTCCGAAAACTATGGAGTATTAGCAGGCCAATATGATTATGATGAAGAAGGAAATTCAACATTTGTTGGAGCTCCTGTAGCATATCGCGGTCTATTCCTAATTGACAAAGAGGGAAAAATTCGTCATCAGGTAATCAACGATTTACCACTTGGAAGAAACATTGATGAAGCTATTCGCATGGTAGATGCGTTGCAACATTTCGAGGAATATGGTGAAGTTTGCCCTGCAAACTGGCACGAAGGAGAAAAAGCTATGAAAGCAACTTCCGAAGGAGTAGCTGATTACCTTGGCAACCTTCACAACTAATATTTTAACCAATCTTTAAATGAAGAGCTATCATAAGGTAGCTCTTTTTTTTGGCTTATAAATCTCAATTTCAACTAACTAACAAAATCGACAGAGGCAAAGCTACGAGAAATACCGGATTTGTATTTAACTTTTGAATAACCGATTGCCAAGAATAACCCCTCCCGACTTTTAAATTTAATGCCCCATTTTTCACGAAATTTAGCAGCCTTGCTTCCATTTTGAATTAGCGGATGCACTGCTCCTAACATGCAGCTCCCTAAGCCCAGCGATTCCGCAGCTATCATTGCATAAGTTGCTGCAATTATCGGGTCAGCAGGGTCGCTGTAAGGACTTCCATAAAAGTAGAGCAATAAAGGAGCATCGTAATTAACATAGTTATTTCCTGCCACTTTTCCATTCGTGTAAACATCTACCATTGGCCGTACAAATCCCTTGAACAACTCATCATTTTCTTTTCCCCAAAATGGTCGCATTAGGGCAAGAAACCAATTAGATGTCAGATATTTAAAACTTTGTAGATAATCCACAAAATCGAAGGCGAAAGCTCTGGATTTTTCTTTCCCACGAAAAACCAAAAC
Source organism: Bacteroidales bacterium (assembly GCA_016937295.1). Taxonomy (GTDB): domain Bacteria; phylum Bacteroidota; class Bacteroidia; order Bacteroidales; family UBA1556; genus UBA6267. The sequence goes on along the minus strand of JAFGWF010000246.1, from coordinate 7,084 downwards.
CCGAACATCGGATGGAGGCAAACCCATGGGAGCGTTTGCGGCAGCATCAATAATTTTTTGCACTTTCTCCTCTTCGATATCTTTATCCAAAAACTCACGAATACTTCTACGCCTTTGATACAAAGATATAATCTGCTTATAGTCAGGCATTTCTGTTTTAGCGGGAATATCGAAAAAAGAAGATTCATCCAAAGTTCTACCGTTAACTTTTATTGCTCCATTTGGGCAAATGGCCATACAGTGACCGCAAGCAATACAGCCAAAAACAGGATTTTCATTAATGGTAACTTTTTCATTTTGAAGCACCAAACTAAAATCTTTGCAAACTTCGACACAAAGGCCGCAACCGGAACAAAGAGACGTATTAATCTGAATTTCAGCAGGTTCTTTAGTGCGAGTAGTTGGAATTGCCATAAGAGTAAGGATTAGTTACGAATCACAAAAATAGCACTTTCGTAAAATGCAAACGGTAAGGATTTAAAATTGTTAATAAAATAACAATATAAAACACGCAAACACTTTGCATAATAGATGGAAAGAAAAATTACTATTTGGAGTTGTAGGACTGAAATGAACCATCAGAATAAAAAATCACAATCTTATCAATAGAATGCTCCATACCAGAATCATGGAATGGAGGCTTAATATGTTGTTTGATTTCAGGGGAAGTTGTTGGAGAATCGGTAACTATCGGTGCAGAAATTTGACCTCGTTCACCTTTTCCAAACAAAAGCCAGTCTGAATTTATTTCAGGAAAACAATCTAAGATTTTTAGAACAAAGTCTAAACTCGGTTTATTTCTACCTGACAATACATGGGATAGAGATGACTTTTGAATGCCAATCTTATCAGAAAATTCTCCGTTTGATAAACCTGATTTTGCAATAATTTCTTTGATTCTTTCCAGCATAATTTTCATATATAAACTGAGGCAAATTTACAAAAATAATCCGCCTTTACAATTGTAAAAACTCATAAAAATTTACATTTGTAAAATATGTTGACAATATATAAAATTTTTTGTATAACGCTATTAATGTGTTATTTACAAACAAAGTTAAATTTTAACACAACTTCAATCCTTAGTTTAACAAGAATTATTTTAATTACTGATTTTTAATTTATTAAACTAATATTTAGGTTAAATATTTACAATTGTAAACAAACCACGAAATAACCATCGAAAGGAGAGAAAATACAATTGTAAAAATGCAAAAACATAAAAACAACATGTTAAAATGTTTCATAATATTTGACAATTTTATGAAAATAATTATAGGATTTTAATGTAATAAAATAAAAAATATTTTACCTCTCCTACTCGAATAAAAAAATGTGGAAATAAAAAGAAACGAGCCTTCATAAGCGGGATTCTGTAACCCGAAATAGAATCGGGCAACTGTCATTTATCTATGTCACCCGTCACCGGTTGACTATATCGACCAACCCCCCAACATTGAGCGAGCAACTCTTACCGGAGCGTACTCCAGGCATTGGTGTACATGGTCTCTCATCCCATAAGGTTTACCCGATAGACTTGTTACCAAACCTACCCGTGAGCTCTTACCTCACGTTTTCACCCTTATCCTGACACGAAAAGCATCAAGACGGTAATTTTCTGTGGCACTTGCTGTCCTTCCGCCGAAGCAGAAGTCCTTCCGGTTAGGAAGTATGGCGCTCTGTGATGTCCCGACTTTCCTCTCCTTTGCAATGGCAAAGCAGCGACAGTTTCAGGCTCGTTTCCTTTTGCAAAAGTATAGATTAATTGAACATTAAACCTTTCTGAAATCCGTGGTTGACACACAAAAAGCAAATTGCATGGATAGGATAAAAGATAAATCGTAAAAAGTTGATAAAAAGGACTTTAACCTTTTAGAACGATTGGTTTTTTCGCAATTTGACCACTAAAGCTCCAATACCATACTCACTAATTGGCGCCGGTTTATATTCTATTTGTCGGTCATCCAACAAGATACAAATCTCATCGCGCAAACGACCGGTTCCAACACCGTGAATAAAAACAATCTGCTCGAACTTATGCTCAATAGCTGATTCTAAGCACTTTTTGAAATAATCCAACTGCAAAAGCAGCTTGTCGTGGGCAGAAAGTGAAAGTTCGTCATCGGTCAACTTCCAAATGTGCATATCAACAATAGCCTGTTTAGGCTCCGTTTGATGCTCAAATATGATTTTGTTGGATTTTTGAACAGCTTCATGTCGCACAATTTTATCTTCAACACCTTCAGTTACCTGTTTTTCAACACTATGCAATATCGGAATAGACTCCATTCGAGCCAATTGAACTAAAAGCGCCTTCTCTGATAAAAAGTCAGATTTGATGTATGAGTTTTCCGAAAAAAACCGATTGCCACGTATTTTAAGAGAATTATCAATTGGGCCGCGAAGTTCAGAGGCTTTTTCTTCAACAAGAAACATTTGAATGACCACATTTTCCCAAGCATTCAATTCTTCTCGCTCAATCGTGCCTAAATGCTTTCGCGAAAATGGCAAAATCGTATCTTTGTCTCTGATTATAAACGAATTATCATCGCGAAGATACAAGGCATAACTAATTTGTTTATCGGAAACATTGACCATAAAAAGGTCAATACTTCCAAAAACGAGACGGTATTGTTCACGAGGAACGAATGCTAAATAAAAAGCAAAAAGTTCTTTCTTATAACCATGCGTTTTAAAGTGCAAAGATGTTTGAGAAGTTTCAGCCTTCGCAGGTTGACTAAGATTTTTCACGCTATGAATTTCAGGCATTTCCATTTCTTTAGAAAAGAGCCGGTCGTTAATTGTTTCAGAGCTTATCACAACCAAATCTTTCACTTGATATGGAAAACTAAATCCATCTACAGTTGTTACTTCCACAACTGCATGATCAATAATCTTAGTTACAATGCCGCCCCCTTCTTCATCCAAGAACTTAACCTTATCATTTAAATGAATACTCATATATTATTGTATTTTAATGTATTAAAAATGCAAAGCTCTTAAATGAAACTTTCCATGACCATATTCAAGAGCAGGTGCCGGCAACTTTACAAAGCTTAACACCTCCAAAACAAATTTCAAATATTTATTCTTTACGGGAATTCGAGTCCAGTCGATATCGGGAGAAAGATAAAATTGGCGATATCGTTCAATCTGCGGATAGTCTGTCCCAATCGGGTTGGAAAAACCGCCTAACATACCATTTGCGCCATAGCCAAAGGCCAGATTTAACCACTCCGGAAAGCCATTTTTGTTTGGCATAAACGACTTCAAATTAACTGACAACCAATAAGTTTGACCATTATAATCCTTTAAAAGCCGTTGAAGTGAATTTTCGCCTAATAATTCCGGTCGATAAACCGCATAAGGACTGGCAGAATAACTAAATTTCATGCTGACTATTTGCTTATCAAAAGCCCATTGTTGACCAATAAATAAGGCAGCCCCAGCAGTATTTGCAATCATATCGCCATAGCTAAATCCCCATCCATTGCTAAAACCATCCATAATTTCTACTCCGGTAAGGTAAAAAAGTCCAACACCACCTCCAAATATCAGCGCATTTCGTTTGTCCAAACCAACACCACGCATTAAATCAAATCCTAATTTCCCCAAAAAATAGCTTGAAGTGGCATGTCCAACTTTATCCATCTGAAGCCACTCGCTATTATCGTTGAAAGAATGAAAACGTCCCATCGGATAGTCGCGATACCAAAGCATATACAGACCTGTAAAAGTAGTAGCAATGGCAACCGTCTCAGCACCAGCCATAAGACACAAGCGTTTTTTATTGACTACAGTATCAACCGGAAACACCTGAGAACTAACTCTTTGAAAAACAAGGAGTAGGATTAGCAAGGAGAATAATCGACTAAAACGCAAATTAATTTTGACCATTAACGGAGTTAAGATTTAACGAATAAAGTTCTTAATTGCCTCAAAATAAGCATTTTTATCCATAGAAAATGTATTGGAATAATCAGCCTTTTTGATAGTTACCACTTCAACATTATTACTGTTTACTTTAGCCAATTGCTTCATCATTTTTGTTGTAAATATCTGATCTTCACCCCCATTAATCAATAAATACCGACCAGTAGAAGCCATTTTGCCTGCAAGAGCAAATTGCGGTTCCAAGAGCAATTTGTCGTAAGCCAAAGGAATCATAACATCCATATTTTTAATATCTTTCATTAATTTCTGATAGTTATTCAATTCATCCCAAGGCGAGTCGGCAATGGCTTTTTGAACATCGCGACGCGAGGCAGCCACCCCAATCGAGAGCGCTGCGCCCATACCCTTTCCATAAAGAAAAACCCGTGTGACGCTATACATTTTATGAACATAATCCACTGCTGCATCCAAATCTTGAGCAAACTGCGGATAAACAACAAATGAATTATTGATCTTAAAATCATCACTACCACCAAAACCACGGTAGTCATAAGTCATTACATTATATCCGGCGGAAGTGAAGTAAGAAGCCATTTCAATCATGGAAGACATGTTGCCGGTGCCATCGTGGCTTAGGATTACGACTGTGCCGGAAGTTTTCTCTGGCGTAAAATACCATCCCTTTAGATTAAGGCCATCCTTTGTAGTAAAACTTACGTCCCGATATGCCACCCCAAATTCAGCGGGTGTAACAGTGTAATCCCGCTGTGGATTTAAAGACATAAAGGAAACAGATAACGTAATGACTATAAATAAGATAACAGATTTTTTCATAGCTATAGATTTAATTGAGTTTGGTTTGTAAAATTAACTACTTATAAGCTTATGACGAATATTATTTTTAGGAAAAAGGGTAATATTTATTCAAAACGAAATAAAAAAAGCCGCAACTCTTATGAATTGCGGCAATGCTTCAAAAAGAAATTTTCTAAATTTCGTCCGTTTCGACTACTTTGGCCAGAATATCCGCATATTGAATCAAGAGATATTTCTCACCTTCAAACTCAGTTTCATTTCCTGAGAATGATTTATACAAAACCGTATCTCCAACACGAATTTCAGAGTTCTCCACATTACTCATTGCCAACACTTTAGCAATATTTTTCTTTTCAGCAGCAGAGTCAGGAATAATGATTCCACTTGCTGTTTTTTGTTCTTTTGGAGCCTCATTAAGGCTTAAGAGCACATTTTGATTGATTGGTTGTAATTCTTTCATAACTTATTTATTTATAATTATTTATCTAATAATATTTATCCTTCAATATTTAAAAGTTTATTAATTCTTGTTTTATCAAAACCAACGATTATTTCCCCATTGATGTCGGTTTGAGGCACACCCTGTTGTCCACTTTTAGAAACCATTGCTTGAGCAGCAGATTGATCCTTAGAAACATCGATATCGGTAAATCGAATATTATTCTTCCTCAGATGAGTCTTTAAAGTATTACACCAGCTGCATGTTGGAGTGGAATATACCGTAACTCGTTTGACCGCTTCTTTTTGATCTCCCTCAGCATGTTTAAAGAAAGTATTTTCTTCAATGAGATTTTTATAATAATCATCTGATTGACAACCTTTTATAATATTTATAACATTTCCTTTCTCGAACTGAATCAATGTAGGAACCGATTTAATATCGTATTGGGTGTGAATATCTCTAACTACGCTAACATCTGCTGACAAGATCTTAACATTTGTTGAACTATTTGAAGCGACTGACAGATTTTCTAATGCACAAACGCTGGACTCATTTTCATTTTTGTAAAGTAAAAGCCAAGCCTTCTCTAATCCTTCGATATTGTCAATCAATTCTTTATGACTAAAAACTTTTAAAATTTCCATGTCGTTTATTCTAATTTTACGTTAACGGGAAGCATGCTTTTTAAAAACTATGCCATCCGTTTTAACCTGCCACGCTGTCAGCACCAAGTACAATCACAGAACCAATATGCTTATTAACAACCAGTTAACCTTTTTTAACTCACTAACTATTGATGATTTTAACTCAATAGATACCTTTGCACCTCTTTAAAATTATTAGGAATATGGAGGTAAATACAGACATTAGAGCATTAAACGAAAAAATTCAGGCCGATAGTTCATTCATTGAGCTTCTAAACATGGAATTGGGCAAAGTGATTGTTGGCCAGAAAAAGATGTTAGAAAGCTTGCTAATAGGTTTATTATCCGATGGCCACGTGCTGCTTGAAGGAGTTCCTGGATTAGCAAAAACCTTATCAATCAATTCTTTGGCATCTGCTATTGACGCTAAATTCAGCAGGATACAGTTCACACCCGATTTACTACCGGCAGATTTGTTGGGCACGTTGATTTATAGTCAAAAGAAGGAAGAGTTTTCGGTAAAAAAAGGGCCGATTTTCGCCAACTTTGTGTTAGCTGATGAAATCAACCGTTCGCCTGCCAAAGTTCAGTCGGCACTTTTGGAAGCCATGCAAGAAAGGCAAGTAACCTTAGGCGAAACTACCTATCCCTTACCAAAGCCTTTTCTTGTGTTAGCCACACAAAACCCTATCGAACAGGAAGGGACTTATCCTTTACCGGAGGCTCAAGTTGACCGCTTTATGCTCAAGGTAATAATTGGCTACCCAACAAAAGAGGAAGAGAAGCTCATCATACGCCAACAAATTTCGGAAGGAGCATCAAAAATCAATGCTATTTTGAAACCCGAAGATATTCTCAAGGCACGCGAATCTGTCAGGCAAGTATATTTAGATGAAAAAATAGAAAACTACATCACCGATATTGTTTTTGCCAGCAGATTTCCGGAAAAATACGGTTTGGGAAAACTTGCCGGCTTTATGAGTTATGGCGCATCTCCCCGAGCTTCTATCTTTATGGCCAAAGCAGCAAAAGCTTATGCCTTCATCAAAAGACGTGGCTATGTTATTCCTGAAGATATTAGAGCCGTTTGTCCCGACATTATGCGTCACAGAATAGGACTAACCTATGAGGCGGAAGCCGAAAATATCACCTCAATCGACATTATCAACGAAATCCTTAACTCGGTTGAAGTTCCATAGCAGCTTGTTTATCAGAAGCTTAATTTTGTTAAAATCAACTCAAAAGTGGAAACAACAGATATATTAAAAAAGGTTCGAAAGATTGAAAT
>JAFGWF010000245.1 GCA_016937295.1 Bacteroidales bacterium | reverse complement strand
GCGACCGTTTTTTTGAAGCAAGTATTGATTTCTTTCTTCCTGACCGCGTTTTGCCCTGACCCTAAAGGGAATCACGGTCAGGAAGAATGATTATCAATTTTGCCTGTTCCCGAAACCAACATTTCCAAAAATATAATTTCGTAGAGACGATTCATGAACCATCTCTAATCCAAGGTAACATAAAAAATGCGGGCGAGCATCTTTTGCAAATAGGTTATTTTTTGTTGATTTATTGAAAATCAAAATAATATATTCCACAACATGGATTTTTGTAGTATCTTTGCCGGCTCAAGATTTGAAAATTTGCGCGTTTTATACTAATTTCTTTTGCGCAATTAGTTTACCTCTGCTCTCCTTTTTAGATCCATTAATAACATATCTGCCTCTTGGTTTTATTTTTTGTTTTTTCGAGACCTTCGTCAAAAACACCCTTAATTTTTAGGCTGGCAGATTTAAATCAATTTTATGAATTTATATATTGGAAACCTTGATTACAAGGCAAATGAAGACTCTTTGAACGATTTATTCTCAGAGCACGGTACAGTCACGTCAGTAAAAATTATTACCGACAAATACAGCGGGGAAAGCAAAGGCTTTGCTTTTGTCGAAATGGAAAATAGTGGTGAAGCACAAGCTGCGATTGACGAACTAAATGGTTCTACATTTATGAAAAGGGAGCTTGTCGTAAATGAAGCCAGACCAAGAACTTAGTCGTTTTTTAGCTTTGCCTATAATATAAAATCTGTTTATAGGAAATTTCTTATAAACAGATTTTTTCTCAAATATGGAGTATTATTCTCAACACATTTACAGGACTTTAGCCCTTTTTCAACGAGATAGACTACACCATTAAACACAACAATTTTTGAACAAATCAATTCAGTAATCCGTAAATTTTAAATATTTAGTAAAACAATGGCACAATCGCAAAATGCATTCAACAAAAGGGAGCGCGAAAAGCAGAAAGAGAAAAAGAGAAAAGAGAAGGAAGAGAAAAAATTGGCAAGAAAAGAATCGGGCAAAAAATCCGGGCTTGACGACATGTTGGCTTATGTAGATAAGAACGGTGTCATCAGTTCAACACCCCCTGTTGAGGATAAGGAAGAAATGGCCATTGAGCATATAGAAATTAGCACCCCGCGTCAAAGTGATTTGGTGAAAGATGACGGCAAAACAGGTACTGTGATTTTCTTCGATGAGAAAAAAGGTTTTGGATTTATTAAGGACGACCGAACCAAATTTGAGATTTTTGTACACATCAATAATGTTCAAGGCAAAATCAAAGAAAAAGACCAGGTTATTTATGAAACTGAGGAAAACCAAAAAGGAAAATCGGCAATAAATGTCCGATTGGTGAGCACAAAAATTCCGCAGAAAGATTAAGGAGAAATTCTAAAAATTTGATTTCTTAAAAAACGAAGAACAAGTAATTTTTAGAACTTCCGTGATAAAAAAGAAAGAGGCTTCCTAATCAGAAAGCCTCTTTTATTTATAGTGTTTATTATAAATCAATCACATCTCTCAGCCTACGTGGACCGGCCTGCTGAACCTCATAAGGCACATGGTCGGCAAAAAGTTTGAAGTTTTCGATATACCGAGCAACGAGTGCGTCGTATTTTTTCCAATACTCTTTTTTGTTACCCCAGGCATTAGATGGTTCAAAAACTTCATCGGGCACGTTAGGACAATGAACAGGAATATCGAAACCGAAGAGTTTATCCTTACGAAACTCCACATTATCTAATTTTCCTTCCAGAGCTGCATTGAGCATATTTCGAGTATGACGAATGGAAATCCGTTTGCCTACTCCAAATTTACCTCCAACCCAGCCGGTGTTAACCAACCAAATATGAGACCCGGCACGTTCGGCTTTTTGTCTTAGTAAGTTGGCATAGAAAAATGGATGATGTACCATAAATGGCGCACCAAAACATGCAGAGAAAGTGATTTCAGGCTCAATACCCAAACCAAGCTCCGTTCCGGCAATTTTAGAGGTGTATCCGCTGATAAAATGATAAATGGCTTGATTCATATCCAAACGAGCAATAGGAGGCATAACACCCTGTGCATCAGCAGTTAGAAACACAATATTTTTTGGTTGAGCATACACCATTTTGTCAGGAACGGCATTAGGAATAAATTCCAAAGGATACGACATACGTGTGTTTTCGGTAATGCGTTCATCGTCTAAATCAATTTGTCGCGAAGAAGGATCGTAGATAACATTCTCTAAGATAGTTCCAAAACGATAAGTACAGGCATGAATCTCCGGCTCAGCCTCTGCGCTTAGGCGAATAGCTTTTGCGTAGCAACCGGCTTCGTAGTTGAAAACAGCGTCGTCGCTCCAGCCATGCTCATCGTCACCAATCAAGCGGCGAGTGGGGTCGGCTGAAAGTGTAGTTTTTCCGGTGCCGCTTAGCCCAAAGAAAAGTGCCACTTCTTTACCATCCATGCTTACGTTTGCTGAGCAGTGCATCGACATCACATCTTGCAATGGCATGAGATAGTTCATAATAGTGAATATACTTTTCTTGATTTCTCCGGCATATTCCGAATTGGCAATGATGGCCAAACGCTGAGCAAAATTGATAACAATAGCCGTTTCGCTCAAAGTGCCGTCAATTCGTGGATCGCATTTAAATTTAGGAGCCACCATAATGGTAAAGTCAGGCACAAATTCTTTGAGTTTGGCTAAGTCATTTTCCGAAATCAACATGTTCTTCGCAAAAAACGCACTCCAAGCTTTGTCGGTAATCACACGAACGGGCAAACGATAATCAGGGTGTGCACCGGCATATAGGTCTTGCACAAAAAGCTCCTCGCCTTGCCAATACGCCTGAAGACGGGCAAAAAGACCGTTAAATTTTTCGGCAGTCATTGGCCGATTATATTCGCCCCAATCTATTTTATCTTCTGATGTTTCTTCCCGAACAAAGTATTTGTCATTGGCAGCACGAGCAGTCCATTTACCTGTATAACAGTGAAATGCTCCTCCATTTACAAGTTTTCCTTCGCCTCTGAAAACAGCCTCTTCAACCAAAGCAGGCACAGGCAAATTCCAGTAAACAGTATCCAGATGAACAAGGCCATGGTTGCTCAACCCAAAATTTGACTTATAGGTAGCAGCATGTTTTATGGCCGGCGTATCGAATTCTAAATATTTCATAAATTCAACTTTAACGTTTTAAAACTTAATTAATTCCAATCGCGAACCAATTTACGCTCACCGATATACAACTCGTTTGGCGCATCGGGGTCAATAGCCCATTTCATGCGTTCTATGCCTTCGATGATGTCTTTTATGCCGCCGCAAAACGACAGACGAAGATAACCATCCATTCCAAACTCTTTTCCGGGCATGGTTAAGACTCTGACTTTATCGAGTAAAAATTGGGAAAGCCGTGTTGAATCTTTATCATAAGCGCTAAAATCGGCAAATGCGTAAAATGTTCCATCAGGAGGAAGCAGGTGAACGCCATTGAAAGCATTGAGTTGTTCAACAAGAACTTTTCGGTTGTTTTCCAACGTTGTACGCAACGAATTGATGCTTGACTGAACTCCATTGATGGCGCCAATTGCCGCTTTTTGAAGCAATACCGAAGGGCCACTTGTTTGATGCCCTTGAATATTGGCCATCACTTTTATCAGGTCTTTGTTTGCTATTGCCCAACCAATGCGAAATCCCGTCATAGCATAGGCTTTAGAAATGCCGTTTATGATGATAAGCTTTGAATTTTCGGTAAAGTCTTTCACATAATCAAAGGGATTTACCACCTTTTTACCACCATAAACTAAAAGATGATAAATGTCGTCCATAATGAGATAGATGCCTTTACGTTCGCAAAAATCAACAATTTCGGCGATGAAAGTTTCAGGATAAACCGCACCACTCGGGTTATTTGGACTATTGATAATAATAGCTTTTGTATAGGAAGTGACATTTTGTTCAATATCTTGCAAGCGAGGAGTGAATGTGCCATCTTCCGGCGTAACTGCAACCGGCACAGCACCGCACAATTTCACCATTTCGGGGTATGAAACCCAATAAGGAGCTGTGTAAATAACTTCATCCTGCGGGTCAAGAATGGCCTGTAAAGCTACCATAAGTGCTTGTTTAGCTCCGCTGGAAGCAATCACGTTTTCGGGCTCCACTTGCCGGCGATAATGTTCCATGGTGTAGCGAATTATCGCTTTTTTCATTTCTATGGTACCGTCAACCGGTGCATAGCGCACCTCTCCTGTGTTGAGATGTGCTGTTATCGCGGTAATTGCATCAATCGGAGCTTTGCTTTTTGGCTCTCCGCCTCCAAGATGTATTACCGGTTCGCCTTTGGCCTTTAAAATAGCAAAGGTCTGATTCAATTTAAGGGTTGCCGATTCTTGAATCGAACGTCCTATCAAACTTATACTCATATCGTTTAGATTTAGTTTACTTAATGTCCCCGTGCATCGATCGGGTGGTTCTGAAAAAAGAACGTAAAGGTAGGCCTTTTATCTTTATGTATTTAAGGTAAACTACATTTAAATTAAATCTAAATTGAATTGATATTTTGCATGTTATAACTCCTAATTTAGAAAACCCTCACAGGATTAATGGAATGATTTTTAAACAACTCGCGGAGTTCATTTTATAAATTCTCCATTTCATTTTATAAAAGGATAAAATTTTATAAAAAAAACCAACGATTTGGATTAAAACTCTTAGGCATTAAACCAAACCGTTGGCAGTAAACATGATTTAATTTCCTCTTTAAATGCTCTTTAACAAGCTTTTAAAGTGGATTCTCATTGGATATTTCTAAAGCAACTCTTTCTTTTTCATCACCATTTTAACGATGAAATAAACTGCTGCTATGGTTGCCGGCCAACTGAGTAGCCACAAAATTTCTCTTAAATACATATAATTCCTTTCTTTTAATTAATAAACATGCGATTCGCTATCCATTTCTTGCTGATCAATTCTCTTGTTATTGATTGATTTCCAAGCATACCAAATATAAGCCAGCACAAATGGAACCATCAACGACACATAACTCATGGCAACTAAAGTATATTTGCTTGAAGATGCGTTATAAATGGTCAGAGAAGATTGAATGTCTGTAAATGAAGGATAGAAAGCGGTATTGTTGAAGCCTGCAACAAAAAAGAGATTCATAACGACTAACACAGTTCCAACTCCGGTAAACCAAATGGCTTTAGTCGCACATTTAGCGGTGTTGAAATAAGCTCGAATAATTCCCCACAAAACTAATACAACCCCTAAAAGAAAAAGAGTTGCAACTAAAGGCATTTCTACTAGATTGTTTAGATATTTATAAGGCTCCATAAAAACCTCCTTAGTTTGAGGGTTGAGGGCAAAACCATCAATCAACAAAATTGAAACTAAAAAGAATAAAAAGAAGAATAAAAAAGGCAAACTGTTTATAAGCAACGACTTGCGCGCTCTTTTGACAATTTCGTCATGATTTATGGTATTGAAAACGTATAGGTTTCCTAAAACTCTGGAGAGAAAGAAAACCGCAAGTCCGAGGGAGAGGTTAATGAAAGTTTCGAATCGGGTGAAATCTATGGCCAACTCTAAACCATGCAATGAATTATCCCAATAACTCATATTCATATTGCTAATATGAAATGGTGAGCCGGTGAAAAAAGTAGCTACTGCTGTGCCTAAGAATACGGGTGCAATGAGTCCGTTGAAAAACAAAAGGGCATCAAAGCCTTTTTTGCCGAGCAAATTTTGTGATTTCGAGCGATACTCATAAGAAACAGCCTGAACCACAAAAGCTACTAAAATGATAAACCAAACCCAGTAAGCACCGCCAAAACTGGTGGAGTAGAATAGTGGAAAACTGGCGAAAAAAGCACCGCCAAAGGTTACTAAAGTAGTGAAGGTAAATTCCCATTTACGTCCGAAAGTATTCACTAACATGGTGGTTTCTTGTTCAGTTTTACCAAGTTGTTTTATCAAAGTTTGACCACCTTGAACGAAAAGTAGAAAAACCAATAACGCTCCAAGCAGTGCAATGATTATAAACCAATAATGCTGTAAAATTGTAAAATCCATTTGTTCAAACATCGCTTATTCCTCCTCTATTTGAGGTCCTTTTTTGACCTGATTAACCATAATTTTAATTTCAGCTATTAAAAGCACTGTGAAAACCACCGCAAAAATCCAGAAGGTAGTCATAACCATTCCCGATTGAATATTTGATACTGCGGTATGCGTTGGCATAAGATTCTGAATCACCCAAGGTTGACGGCCAAATTCTGCAATCATCCAACCTGATTGACTTCCAATATAAGCCAAAGGCATTGAAATCAAGGCAATTACTAAAAACCACTTGTAACGGTGAAGGGTATTTTTTAGAGCCAAAAACAAAGCGACTAAAAAGAGAGCAATCAAGAAAAATCCCACAGCCACCATAATATGAAAGGTATAAAAACTCAGTGGAACATTGGGGATAATGTCATGTGGGTCGTCGAAATAGCTGAATCCGAAATAGTTAAAATAGTTGTCGATAAAATCTTGGTCTTCAAATCTGGCGCGCAGACTTGCAGCTAAT
>JAFGWF010000244.1 GCA_016937295.1 Bacteroidales bacterium | reverse complement strand
CTTTTGTAGCAAACCCAAATTTAAAAACCTTACAAAAAGATCCAATTTACAACCTAACCATGGCCTTTGTAAACAAACATGCTAATCTTAACAAAGAGTATATGGCAGCATATTCTAAGCTTGGCAAAGCGAACCGTCTATATATTGACGCGTTACGAAAAATGGATTCCAATAAGAATTTTTATCCTGATGCCAATTTCACCATGCGATTGACTTATGGACAAGTTAAAAATTATATGCCTGCAGATGGAATCATTTACAAACACTTCACAACAGTTGACGGCATAATGGAAAAAGAGGATCCAAACAACACAGAATTTATTGTTCCGGAGAAATTGAAGCAGTTGTTTATGGACAAGCAATATGGCCTATATGGTGAAAATGGAACCGTCAATGTGGCTTTTCTGTCGAATAACGATATTACCGGTGGAAATTCCGGCAGCCCTGTTATTAATGGTAAAGGGGAACTTATAGGTTTAGCCTTTGACGGCAATTGGGAAGCAATGAGTGGTGATATAGCATTTGAACCGGAGCTTCAACGTACTATTTCTGTTGACATTCGTTATGTGCTTTTCATCATCGACAAATATGCCGGAGCAACCAACCTCATCAATGAAATGAAATTGGTCGGGTCAAGAATTGAATAATAATTTATTAACAAGGCAGCATTTATTGTTCTAATGCTGCCTTTTTTTCTTGAAAATGACTAAAAAAGACATCAAAGAAATATATTCCAATCGCTCGGAGAATTATCATAATCAGTTAGTTAAACTAACTGAGAAATCAAATATTATCTCAGCACTGCGCTTGATTCTATTTATTTTGATTGCCGGTTTAGTCATTTATTTTGCCACAACTAACGTAAACTTGATAGTTTATACCTTGTTTTTTGGGTTAGTATTTTTTGTTGTTTTAGTGAAGCATCATGAAAAATTGCATCAAAAGAAAAAATTTGTTGAGTCATTAAAACGAATCAATCGCGAGGAGATAGGCTATTTGAATAACAACTGGAGTGGTTTTGAAGATGGAAGCAGGTTTTTAAAGAAACAGTCTCTTCATGCTCGTGACTTGGATTTGTTTGGCGAAAATTCTCTGTATCAAAAAATAAATCGCACTGTAACCATCAGCGGTTCGGGTCGTTTAGCTCATTGGTTTCGATATCCGAAACAACATCCTGAAGAAATAATCGGTCATCAGCAGGCAATCGAAGAACTCAGCAATGAATTGGATTTCAGACAGGAATTTAGAGCTGTAGGACTTTTAGCTACCGAAAACAGCTCTGATTACAAAAGGCTCATCCGTTGGATGAAAGAAAAGCCGTGGGTAACTTCAACAAAACACATCAAAGTAGCGTTGAACATATTCCCCTTCGTAAATTCTATTTTAACACTCACTTCCATATTCGACATAACCCCATGGAGTCTTACCGGCGCCTCTATATTATTGACTTTAGGATATTTAGCACCATTGCAGAAAAAAATCAATAGAAGCTATATCCTTTTAAGCAAACGTGCTTATATCTTGATGAAATATGTGGATTTACTTAAGCTTTTTGAACAAAAGAAGTTCAAATCCGAAACTCTAAATATCCTGCAAACGGAGATGACTGAAGACGAAAACACTGCCTTTGAACACATCTCAGAGTTGGCTCACATATTGCAAAAATTAGATCAGCGGTTGAACATGATTATGGGAATCTTGCTGAATATCTATCTTTTATGGGATTTGCGTATGTTGTCGAAGGTGGAAAAATGGAAAGCAAACAATTTAACCGAGATGATTATTTGGTTTAATAATATCGGAATAGTGGATGCGTTTTTATCGTTGGCAAACCTAAAATACAATGAGCCAAACTGGGTTTTTCCTGAAGTTTCTGATTTGGTTTTACTTGAAGCCCAACAACTTAAACACCCATTGATGGCTGATGAGACATGTGTTCCAAATGATATTTTAATCGAAAAACGACCACATTTTAAAATTGTTACGGGAGCCAATATGGCCGGAAAATCTACTTGGTTGCGCACTGTGGGCACAAATATGGTATTAGCTATGTCGGGAAGCGTGGTTAATGCTAAAGTTTTTAGATTAACTCCAACTCAAATAGCGACAAGTTTGCACACTGCTGATTCGCTAATGAAAAATGAATCCTATTTCTACAGTGAATTATTAAGACTCCAAGAAATTATCCAACTTTTGCAAAAAGGCGAGTCTGTTTTCATTTTATTAGACGAAATACTAAAAGGAACCAATTCGGGAGACAAAGAAGCCGGCAGTATTGCTCTTTTAAAACAACTTATCAATTTAGAATCTTATGGAATCATTGCAACCCATGATTTGAATCTTGCTAAAATTTCGGATTTACATAAACAACATACTGAAAATCTGCGGTTTGAAGCTGAAATAATTGAGGATAAACTTTATTTTGATTATACAATAAAACCCGGAATTGCTCAAAATTTTAACGCAACCTATTTAATGCGAAAGATGGGAATTACGGTTTAAATATTCAATTTTTTTCAATAAGTTAATCAATCATAATAAAGTCAACAACATATATAAGGTTTTATATTTTTGCAAATTAATTTGACTGAATAAACTAAACACAATAAATAGCATGAAGAATCTATTAATTTATTTGATGTTGCCTCTACTTTTTGTAATAGGCAATTCCGGTTTTGTTCAAGGGCAAAACTTAGGAGGATTGATTAAAAACGAATCCCAACAGAAAGACCCCGTAAGTTGGAAATCGGAAATTAAAAAGATTTCGGGTGATGAATTTGAATTGATTTTCAAGGCAACTCCCGATGCCAAGTGGCATTTTTACAGTCAATATACCGAAGGAACCATGCCAATGGCTTTCTATTTTGATGATATTAAAGGCTATAAAACAGTAGGCGAAGTTAGTGAAAGCCCGAAGCCTAAAGAAGAATATGATGAAGTTTTAGGCGGCTTAACAAAATATTGGGACGCCACTGCCACCTTTAAACAAAAAATAAAAATTACCGATAAAGGAAAAATAAAAGTTCATGGAGCTGTTGAGTATCAAGCCTGTATCAATGGCGCTTGCATGCCCCTAACATACAACTTTTCGCATACGGTTGAGGGAATAAGTTCTTCGGTTGAAACCGAAAACACAACCTCCCCTACAACTACTGAGACCCCAATCGTAGAACAAAGCGCTACCCAAACCCTGGATTCGGCTGAAAACCAAACTGTCACACAAGAGAACACTACTTCACCGGTAGAACTCAATGAAGATGAATACAAAAAGCTGATTTGGGAGCCGGTAATCGAAGAATTGAAGAACTATGAAAATGCCAACGACATTGCAAACAAGGGAATGTGGATGATTTTTATATTGGGTTTTGTAGGTGGATTAATTGCCTTAATGACCCCTTGTGTTTGGCCTATGATTCCAATGACAGTTAGCTTTTTTATTAAGAAGGATGCCTCTAAAGGAAAACGTGATGCGGTTATTTACGGGCTATCCATTGTTGGTATTTATATGATTCTGGGAATGGGCGTTACCGGCATTTTTGG
>JAFGWF010000243.1 GCA_016937295.1 Bacteroidales bacterium | reverse complement strand
TTCAGATTGTTGAAAAAGAGTCGGGGATGCCAATAAATTTGGTGTCTCTGATAAGCGAAAAGCCATTTATTGCCGCAACTACCAATTCCAAAGGGCAAGCGGATATCACGGCTTTCAAAAATGCTGGAATCATCGAAATCAAACATGCAGGTTATAAGCCGTTGATTTACAGTTATCAAGATTTGCGAAAAATGGGCTATAAAGTAATAATGGAAATCTCGGCTGTCAATCTTGATGAATTTGTGGTTTCTGCCACGCGTTGGAGTCAAGGGAGTGAGGACATTCCCCAAAAAGTAATTTCTATCAAACCGGCTCAGATTGAGTTGGTTAATCCGCAAACTGCCGCCGACTTGCTGGCGATTTCTGGAAAAGTGTTTATTCAGAAAAGCCAACAGGGTGGGGGAAGTCCGATGATTCGCGGTTTTGCCACCAACCGGCTGCTCTATTCTGTGGACGGTGTGCGCATGAATACGGCTATCTTTCGTGGTGGTAACTTGCAGAATGTGATTTCTTTAGACCCTTTTGCAATCGAGGCTTCTGAAGTTTTATTTGGCCCTTCTTCGGTCATTTATGGCAGCGATGCCATTGGCGGCGTGATGAGCTTTCAAACTTTGCGTCCTCAACTTTCGCTGTCTGAGAAACCTTTAATCACCGGAAAAGCTGCAACTCGTTTTTCTTCAGCCAATCAGGAAAAAACGGCGCATTTCGATGTAAATATTGGTTTGGAAAAATGGGCTTTCGTAACTTCTTTCACGCATTTCAACTTTGATAATCTGCGTCAAGGCTCCAACGGGCCGGACGATTATCTCAAGTCGTATTATGTGCAACGGTCTGATAGTGTGGATTATGTAGTAAGTCAAAATGACCCGCTTTTGCAAATTCCATCGGCTTATTCGCAGGATAATTTCATGCAGAAAATCCGCTTTAAACCAAATGCTAAGTGGGATGTTCAATATGGATTTCATTACAGTGCAACGTCTTCGTATGGGCGCTACGACAGGCATAATCGCTTGAAAAACGGCATCGCACGTTATGCCGAATGGAACTACGGCCCTCAAATTTGGATGATGAATAATCTTAGCGTAGAGCATAGCAATAAAACTTTTGCTTACGATCAACTGAGTATCCGACTGGCTCAACAGTCATTTGAGGAAAGCCGTATCGACCGAGCTTTGAACAATAATAATCGAACTCTTCAAACGGAAAATGTTGAAGCTTATTCACTTAACCTTGATTTAGTGAAGTCGTTAAATTCAAAACATAGTTTGTATTATGGTGCGGAATACGTCCGAAATGATGTGGCTTCCAAGGGTGAAATTGAAGATATAAGCACCGGTGATATAGTCTTTGGGCCAAGCAGATATCCGCAGTCAACATGGTCTTCAATGGGGGTTTATATCAATGAGCGTTTCAAAGTGAACTCGAAATTTATTCTTCAAGGTGGCTTGCGATATAGTACTTATACTCTTGATGCTGAGTTTGATACAACCTTTTATCCCTTTCCTTTTACCGAAGCTAATTTAAATAATGGTGCACTGACCGGTAGCGTAGGTTTTATCCTGCATCCCGTTGAGAAGTTTACCATTAGTGGAAATTTCGGCACTGCTTTTCGCTCGCCTAATGTGGACGATTTGGGCAAGGTTTTCGACTCGGAGCCTGGCGCTGTAACGCTGCCTAATCCCGATTTGCAGGCCGAATATGCCTATAGTTTCGATTTGGGTGTGGCGAAAGTTTTTGGCGACTTTTTGCGCGTTGACTTGAGTGGGTATTATACGATTTTGACAAATGCCTTAGTTCGCCGCGACTTCACAATCAATGGGTTAGATAGTATTTTGTACTCCGGTGAAATGAGTAAGGTGCAAGCGATACAGAATGCTGCTGAGGCAACGGTTTATGGCCTTCAAGCCACAGTCGAAGTGAAATTGCCCAACGGTTTTGGGTTTTCAACGGATTTGAACTACCAAAAAGGAGAAGAGGAATTAGACGATGGTTCATTAAGTCCTTCCCGTCATGCGGCTCCATTCTATGGTGTTTCCCGGTTTTTTTACAAGAAGGAAAAACTTCATTTGGAGTTCTATGCCATTTATCAAGGTGAAAGAAGCTTTGATGAGATGCCTGAAGAAGAAAAGTCGAAAACCGAAATTTATGCTCTTGACGCTAATGGAAACCCCTTTGCGCCTTCATGGTACACACTGAATGTCAAAGCTTCATACAGTTTCGACCATCGTTGGTTGATTTCCGCCGGCATGGAAAACCTGACCGACCAACGTTACCGGCCTTATAGCTCCGGAATCAGTGGCGCAGGCCGAAATTTTGTGATTTCCCTGACAGCTAAGTTTTGATTTTATTGGAAATCGGAATACGTTGGTAATTAGAAATTAAAAATTAAAAATAGGGGAGAATGCTATTTTTAATTTTTAATTCGTAATTTTTTTTCTTGCATTTTAAAAAATAACTATTTTTGGCTTTCTTAACATAAATCACTGACTTCAAATGAGGATGGGAGTTATGAATATTTTTTTATTTATTTTAGGACACAATCGTTATAAATTACTTTTTAATTGATTCAAATTTATTTCAAAAGATTACCTGTTAAAAGAATAACCCACAAAAATATAGTTATGAGAAATGTAATTTTACTACTGTTTTCTATGTTGACAATTACGGCAAATGGTCAAACTTTTACTCAAACTAGTCTAATTGGAACTGCCGGCAATTATGGTGGTGAAATTTTCCCGTTTGATTATGATAATGACAATGATTTGGATTTACTGATTTCAGGAAAATTGTTTAATTATAATAACGGAACTTATACGATGGTTCAAAACACCGGGTTACCAATAATTTCATATTTGCAGGCAGATTTTGGCGACTATGATGGGGATGGTTGGATCGATATGGCATATAGTGGTTATGTCAATAGTGTAAATTCGGCCGGAATATTTAAAAACAACGGAAATGGTACTTTTACATTAATTAACAGCATTATTACACCAGCAAGAAATGGAAGTGTGCAGTGGGGCGATTTGGATTTGGATGGCGATTTGGATTTAGTAATAGGGGATGAATTAGGCACAAAAACTTTGAAAATTTATGAAAATCTCAATAATACATTTATTTCTCGACAGGCCATTGTTTACTCTGAAAAATTTCAATTAGGAGATATAAACAATGATGGGTATTTGGATATTCTTAGTAAAAAATATTGGGGAAGTGTTGTAATTACTAATAATGGTGATTTTCAATTTACTAAATCCAATTATACGTTTGAGATAATAGGATTATATCAATGGATTGACTGGAATCATGATGGGTTTCTAGATGCGGTAATAAATCGTTATAGCAACGATGAAATAGTTTTTTGTTTTAATTATGGAAATGAAAGCTTTGTTCAGGAAACCTACAGTTATATTCAATCAGATGGGAATGTTTTTGAGGTGGCAGATTTTGATAATGATGGGCTGCTAGATGTCATAATTGATAATTATCAAACCCTACGAATTTATCGAAATACAGGAAATAATTTACAGAGTTTAACAAACGTTGGTTCAAGCGGTTTGAAACCGTTTTGTATAATAGATCAGAATGGAGATGGTAATCTGGACATAATAAAAATTACGGATATGTATCAGAATATAGATTGCTATGTCAATAATTTAACTACAACTAATGCAGCTCCTGCTATTCCTGATTCTTTATCGGTCGTACAAAGTGGTCCGTTTTTAAATCTTAATTATGAATTTTCGACCGATGATCATACTCATGAAAAGTCGCTCACTTATGACTACTTATTATGGAATAATAGTTCCACTAATTACATTCATAAAGCAAATTCAAATCCAACGAATGGTTTTCGTAAATATAATTCGCCTGGTTTGTATCGTAATGGAGAGTTTAAAATTAATTGCATGGAGTTTACCTATCACGATACATTATTTGTTAAAGCCCAGGCAATTGATAATATATTGAAAGGGTCGCTGTTTAGTGATATTGACACAATTTTAGTCCCTCTTACAACCTACTGTGGTGAGGCTATACAAATCAATAAAGGGAGTAGTTTTCAGAGAACAGCATCGGTTAATACAGCGGGCGTTGTTTCTTACTTATGGTCTCCTGCAAATGGTGTTAGCAACGACTCCATCAACAATCCCGTTTTTTCACCAACCATTACAACAACCTATACAGTTAAGGTGTCAAATGTTCAAGGAGATACAGCAACGGATAGTTTTGTGGTGTTTGTAAAAGATAGTGTTTATCAGCCAACAAATTTTAGCTTTTCATCCAATAGTCCTACATGGGTTGATGTAAATAAGGATGGTTATCTTGATGTTTCCACGGCATTTTTGGATTATTCAGGCAGTTCTGCCCCCGGATTTAGTTTATTTAAAAATAATTATGTTTCGTTTTTACCCGTGCTCAACACCGGTATTTCTATATCTTCTCAAATAAAATCTCCCGTTTGGTCGGATATTAATTTGGATGGTATTTTAGACGTTTTATACATACAAAATAGTTTGTACTTGTATTATGGCAATGGCGACCTGACCTATACTTTAGGTCATACATTTAGTGATTTTATCGGAAATGAAGTTACTGTGAATGACTATGACAACGACGGTGATATGGACATTTTACTTATAGGATGGGAGCATATCAATGCCTTGAATTACCCAAGATTACGTTTATATAAAAACAATCTTCCTGATTCTAACAGCTTTACGACTTATAGCTCAATTGGTATAACGCCAGTCTTTTTAACAAAAACCGACTGGGGTGATTTTAATAATGACGGATATGCTGATTTGTTATTAACAGGTTATGATAATTATGGCCCTAAAACTATAGTGGCGAAAAATTTGGGCAATGGTCAATTTCAAACACTGGACTTGGGAATTAGAGAGGTCGAATTTGCTGATTGTGAGTGGGTTGATTATGATCAGGATGGTCTGCTTGATTTTGCAATCATGGGACTTGATGATAATGATCATACTACTTTTTATATTTGCAAAAATGTTGGCCAAGATAAGTTTGCAACAGTATATGGTATTGATTTGCTGCAAGTTAGGAACTGCACTATGGATTGGGGTGATTATGATAATGACGGAGATAAAGATATTGCCATAACCGGAAAAGACAATACAAATAGTTATTTTGCGCAGATAATCCGTAATGAAAACGCCTTATATTTTATTCCTCAAAATGAATCTTTACTGTATGATAATCAAACATATATTGAATTTGGCGATTATGATAATGATACAGATCTTGATTTAATAATAAGGGGTAAGGATCAAAATAATATTTTTACTACACGTATTTTCAAGAATCATATATCAAAAACGAATAGCCCACCATCCACACCAACAAATTTATCTACTAAGTTTATAGATAATAAATTGAATTTTCATTGGTCGAAATCAATTGATAATGAAACAGCTACAGAGGGGCTCACGTATAATCTTGCCATTGGATTAAATAATATTTCGTTTGATATAAAAAACCCACAAATTGCAGCAACTAATTATCAGTTGCAAATCCCGGATAACGGAAACATTGGTTCCAACAATTTCTTCAAACTCAATCGTTCTTTACAACTTGGCGATACTGTGTTTTGGAGCGTACAAGCGGTAGATAATGCGTATTTGTGCTCAGCACCAGCTCCACTAAGTTATAAAGCTATAAATCTTTTGGTAGAATTGCCTCAGGATACAGCAGTGCTCTATCTTGACACAATTCAAATGAATCCACTAGTTGCTTATAATGGCAGTGGCACACTCTCCTATCATTGGTCTCCTGCCATTGATATTAGCGATACAACTGTTTCAAATCCATATATCTACTGCCATGATACCATAACCTATAGTTTGACCGTAACCTCTTCACTAGGAGATACGGTTATAGATCATATTACTATAAATAGGGTGGATTCAATTTTTGTTCTGTCCCACGCGATTAATATACCAACCTTAAAATGTGGAGGTATGAAATGGGCAGATATCGACAACGATAATGATCAGGACCTTATCATATTTGGATCTAATGGGTCATCAAATATTTATAAAACAGCAGTTTATAAAAATAATTCCTCAGTTTTTACTGAACAAGTTGGAACTGGTATTCTCAATTTTAACTACGGTAAGGCCGATTGGGGTGATTATGATAATGACGGAGATCAGGATTTACTTATTTGCGGTGGTTCCGGATATACTACAACACCTACTTCAAAAGTATATAATAACAATGGGAATAGTTTTGTTGAACTTACATATTTGTCGATTATAGGATTAAAGTACTGCACATGCCTGTGGGTCGATTATAATAGCGATGGACTTTTGGATATTAGTGTTTCTGGTTTCGACAATTCAACTAACGGTGTAACCGCCGTTTATAAAAATAATGGTTCAGGTGGATTTATACTTCAATCTTCGATATCGATAGATTCTCTCGGTGGAGGTGATATGGATTGGATAGACTTTAATAATGACGGTTATCTTGATGTATCCGTCTCTGGGAAAGCAAGTTATACTTCTACCGCGACTTTAAAATTATTCAAAAATAATGGCGATAATACTTTTACTGACGTAACTCCAGCAAATCTTCCTGCTGAATATATTCAGTCGAGCGCGAATAATGAATGGTCGGATTTTGATAATGATGGTGATATCGATTTATTATGTTCAGGTTATGATTATTTACCGGCCATCCTAATTAATAATGGAAATAATAGCTTTTCTGTTGGCCCCACTTTTAGTTACTTTAGAGGATACGCCTCTTGGATTGATTTTAATAATGATGGTTGGGAGGATTTTGTGGTAAATAATCGAGATCTTCATGGTAAATATCATACATTTATTATGCAAAACAACGGTAATGGCCAATTCTCTCAGGTCGCTGAATTATTGAATGCAAATGTTGATGGAATATTATCTGTAGTCGATTTTAATGAAGATAATAAGTTAGACTTTTTTATGAATGGAGCCAAAGAATATCAGATTTTAGGCAAGTCTCTTTTATACAAAAATATTGACACTGTTTTTAATACAGCACCTTCCATTCCTCTAATTTTTTGGGCTTCTACTAATAGCGATAGCCTTTTTATTCATTGGGACTATTCGTCAGATAATCAATCCACTTTAAGGAATATTAGTTATAATTTGCATATCGATACAGGTGCTACAAATCATATAATCTTAGCCTCACATTCTGATACTACAACAGGATACCACAGATTAGTCAAAGCAGGAAATATGGGCTTTAAAAACCAGTTTAGTTTACCTCTAAATCGATTTCTGCCTGGTTCAGAAATTCATATCAAAATTCAAAGTATTGATCAGGCTTACATGGCTTCTCCATTTTCACCAAGATTGTCAATTAAAGCTCTTAACGGTTTTTATAACGCAATGATTAATGATACCCTTTGTCAAGGGGATAGTATTTATCTTTTAGGACAGTATTTTTCTAGTCCGGGACATTATATAATTTCTAATTCGAGTTCTGCATTAACCGATTCAACAATTAATTTAGACCTAGTGGTTGTTCCAAAACCGAACCCTTTTACTATCTTAGGAGATACAATTGTGTATGAAAATAGTACTGCAATCTACTCGGCTCCATTTGACTCAAGCATTACTTATTTATGGAGTGTTAACTTCGGACAGTCAGTATCTTTTCCGTCAAGTAATCAAGTAGTTGTTCATTGGAATACTATCGGTTCAGGTGAGGTTTCAGCATATTCCTATAATCAATATCATTGTCTTTCGGACACCAGCCATTTACCGGTTTCCGTCATCATTAACTCATTACATTCTGCAGGAAATTCCAAAGATGTATCTGTTTTTCCTGTACCAACATCCGCTATTTTGTATATTCATTTTAATAAAGAACTCATAGAACCATATCAAATATATTTGTATGATTTAAATGGTAAATTGTTGGGTTTATATTCAGATTTATTGAACCGGAACTTTAAAATCGATTTTTCATCCTTCGGAAAAGGAATTTATCATTTGCGAATCATTACAAAAGATAGTTTTATTGTCAAAGAAATTATTGTGAATTAGGCTTAATTTTTCGGAATTAGTTGCTGTATCAATGTGGGATGAAGTCCCAAAAACCTTCGGGACTTCATCCGTCACCCTAAAACTTCATCGAAACGCCTGAATTAAAGTGGATTCCGGCTTGCGGGAAATAGCCATCCATCACATATTCTTGGCCTCCGGT
>JAFGWF010000038.1 GCA_016937295.1 Bacteroidales bacterium | reverse complement strand
ATTTCTTAAAGAAGGTGCTAAGGTTAAAGTTTACGTGTTCTTTAAAGGTCGTTCAATAGTATATAAAGATAATGGTGAGATTATTCTGTTGAAATTTGCCCAAGAAGTAGAGGATTATGGTAAAGTGGAAAAAATGCCTCTGCTCGAAGGTAAACGGATGATAATGATTCTTGCCCCGAAAACCAAATAGTAATTTTAATTTTTGAATCATGCCGAAAATGAAATCCAAATCCAGTGCAAAAAAGAGATTTTCTCTTACAGCTACTGGTAAAGTTAAAAGGAAGCATGCGTATAAAAGTCATATTCTGACTAAGAAAACAACTAAGCAAAAGCGAAATCTTACGCATACTGCTATTGTTGATCGCGCAGATTCTGCCAACGTTAAGCAACTGTTGGCCAAGTAGTTTATTTATGTTTAACCATTGTTGTGTGCTCAATAAGTGAAGTTAAATCAACTTCCGCCTCAACAAGAAAAATTGTTTAATTATGCCAAGATCAGTAAATGTTGTCGCTGCACGGGCTCGCAGAAAAAAATTGATGAAGTTGACCCGTGGTCAGTTTGGACGCAGAAAGAATGTCTGGACGGTCGCTAAAAACTCGTGGGAAAAAGGCCAAACTTACGCCTACCGTGACAGACGCGCTAAAAAACGTAATTTCAGAGCATTGTGGATTCAACGTATTAACGCAGGCTCTCGTATGCACGGTATGTCTTATTCCGTGTTTATGGGTAAACTTCATGGGAAAGGAATCGAGATAAACCGTAAGGTTCTCGCCGACTTAGCTATGAATAATCCTGAAGCTTTTAAAGCTATCGCAATGGCCGTGAAATAACGTTCAACGGAAAACATTATTAAACTACAATCTTTAGGGTTGTAGTTTTTTTTTGTCGTTTTTTAATAAATATCCTTATTGCCAGTGTATAAATTTGTTTATTTTTACGCACTAATTTAACTTTTAACATCAAAACTATGGTTCGTACAGCAGAAGATATTTTAAAAGAAGCCATTTTATTAGAAATGCGCGGCAAAGCATTCTATACCAGCGTTGCCGAGAAAACTGAAAGTAAATCAGCAAAGAAAATCTTTAGTCAGATGGCTCAGGAAGAGGATGAACATATTTCTTTTCTTACCAAACAATTTCAAAACTACGTTAAAAATAAAGAGTTTCTTGGCGTTGAGGATGTTGAGCAAACTGCCGACGATACGGTTGCAATGCAAGTGTTGTCGGATGAGCTTCGTAAAGAAATTACTGCAGCAAGTTTTGAAGCAGCTGCGATAAGTTCAGCTATCGACTTCGAAGATCGGGCCGTAAAATTATATGCTGGTCGCGCGGCTGAATCTACCGACCCTCTCGAAGTGAAAATTTATGAAATGTTGGCTCGTTGGGAAGAAGGACACGCAAAAGCGTTAGTTCAGCTTAATGATGCCCTAAAAGAAGATATTTGGAACGATAATAATTTTTGGCCATTTTAATCTTATTTTTTCCCATAAAAAAAGGAGGCTGCAAATTATTTTTGCAGCCTCCTTTTTTTAATGAGTTGTGATTTATTGTCTTATACCGTTTTTATAGGTTACAATGAATGCGTCCGCAACTCGTTGCTTGACAACTTGTAAGGCTGCATCAGCGTCAACTTTGTTGGTATAACTTCCAACCATGTATTTATATAAACCATTGTGAGTGGTTTTAGTCACAGTTTCCGATAGATTAAACTGGTTTTTGAGCGCAATAGCACTCAATTCGCGTGATGAGGCTGCTATCTGAATACTATAACTCATGCCCGGTTGACTTATTTGTGTATTAGAAGTGATAGGTTTTGATGAAATATTTTTTGGACTATAACTTAAAGCTTCATTAATATTATCAACCCTTCTATCGTTAATATATGCAACTACGAAGGCGCCGGGTACACTTCCGTTTCTCAACTGGTCTTTGTATGCTTGAGCTTCTTGATATGTGCTGAAATTTCCTGCGGTGTATTTAGCGTAACCGTTAACAAACTCTTCTTTAACAGGTTCCGAAATTCCATATTGTCGACTAATGCTCGGAGCCGAAGATTTTCCACCATAAATGGCTTTTATCTGCACTCGATAAACAACACCTTGAGTTGATACCGTTGGTGCATCACTAACTGTAGTTGACGGAGCTTTGTTTTCTTCCGTTTTTACTGGAGTTGTCGGAGTCGGTTGTGTTTTGGAAGTTGTCGTTTGATTGTTAGTGTTGCTCTGCTCATTATTGGATTTGTCCTCTTCGGTATTAACAGGTGCAGTTTCAGCTACAACAGGTGCAGGGGCAATAACTTTAACCGGCTGCTTAAATTGTTTGATTATTTCGGCGCCATTTTTAGTGTAAAAAACAATCCCTGATAGGTTATAAGTGCCCTCGTCTTTATTGTCCGAAATTAAAAAATAACTTAACTCTATTACTTCTTTAGACGCATCAAGCTCAGACCATGTAAAGCTTACAATTTGATCGGAGAAATTAAATATCGCTCCAGCATTTTTATTCTCAACTGCTTTAAAACCAATAGGTAATGTCTGTTGAAGTTTTGCGTTTTCTTTAAGATCGTATTTATTGAGTTTGATGGAGATAATAGTTGTGTCTGTTGGCTCTATACTACCTGGAACAATCACAGCAACCTCGAGCTCTTTTGGTTTTTCAGGTGATTCAGTTTTGGGGTCTTCCTTATCCGAATCTTCAGTTTTTTGAGCTACTATATCCGAATCTGTTTGGTCGATTTCTTTATTTAATCGTGGTTTTTTAGGCTGAGGATACATTCTATAAGTTACACCTAATGAAGTATATGCGAATAAATCATTTGCCTGGGAATATTGTGTGCTATGAGCATCCAAGAAATCATCAAATGAATAAACAAAAATGTTTTCGAAGGTGATGCCCACTTTTTTATTTAAATCAAATCGAATTCCCCATCCACCGTCAACCACAATCGCTCCACTGTTCGCTTTTTTTACTTCCTTGTTGGTCAATAGGTCATATTCGACTGCATTGTAAAGGTTATAGGCGCCGCCTCCACGGATGTAAAAATTGAATAATCGAGGATTTGTTGGTTCCATAAAAATATCAAAAACATCAATATCTAAATTCAATCCGAATTGGTGCATTGCTGTCTTAAAATAGAGATTAGCTGCTGCATCATCGCTCCAAGTGTACCGAGTGCCCTTAAGCTGTCCTCCTAAATATTGAAAATCAATGCCTAACCATGAATTGAAGTTTTTCTGTACAATCAAACCATATCCAAAAGCGCTTTTATCATTTTGAAAATAAGCAGAAAATGGATTTGTAATTTCATTGTTCCCATCTCCCCAAAACAGGGTTTGACCAAAGTTTGCGTTGAAACTCCATGGCCTTTGTTCAAGTTTGTTGTTATCCTGTGCGCTTGCCAATCCGACAAGTATCCATTGTATGACTGCAAACAACAGCAGTCTTAAAATAAGTCCTTTCATAATTTCTCTTTGGGTGATTAACTTTACAAAGTTAAGTTTAAACTATTTAACTTTTACAAAAAAGAAAAAATAACTTATTAATACTTATTTGTTTATTACTTTGCAAGCTCCTTTTTAAAGTTATTTCTGCGATAAAATTGAAAATGATTAACCTTATTACTACGGTGTACCAGAATATTTCGATTGATGAACATTCTTTTTGTTCATTTATAATATTTTACGTTGAACCATAAAAAAATACTGTACTTTTGCACCCTCAAATTATTTTATTAACCCTTAAAGAGAAAGGCAGAGTATTTATTATGATTATTGTACCTGTAAAAGAAGGTGAAAACATCGACCGAGCTCTCAAAAAACTCAAACGCAAGTTTGATAAAATGGGCATCGTTAGGGAGTTGCGCAGCCGAAAGCAGTTTACAAAGCCATCAGTTATATCTCGCGAGAAGAGACTCAAAGCTGTGTATATTCAACAGCTTCGAGATAAAGAAGAAGGCATGTAATCATTTTTACTTTTTTTATGTTTGCTTTCTGAAAAATTTGCTTATATTTAGGTCGATTTTTTAGAAAGCTTTTTTTATGGTTGAAGTCAAGGAATTTTTGGACAAAATGAGTTATGAAAACCGCTATTCATCAAATACTATCTTAGCCTATAATAATGACTTAAGCTCATTTCTTTCATTTCTAAATACGCATCATCCGGAACTCGATTTGCAACATATAAAACTAAACATTGTACGACAATGGATTGCTAATCTTAGCGAAAGTGGATTAGAATCAAGTTCAATAAATCGAAAAATCACTTCCTTACGTACTTTTTTTGCTTATTTAAAGAAGGAGTCAAAAATCGAATTCAATATTGTGGCTGATGTAAAATCTTTAAAGCAGCCGAAAAATTTACCTCATTATCTTACAGAGCAGTCTATGAATTCCCTCTTCGATGAAATTGTTTTTGATACCGATTATAAAGGTGTATTGTCGAAAACAGTATTATTGCTGTTTTATTACACCGGAATTAGGCTGTCGGAGTTGCTAAGTTTAAAAAATAGTGACGTTGATTACTTCAATGAACAAATTAAAGTTGTTGGAAAGCGAAATAAACAAAGGATAATACCTATTGGTAAAGAATTGATTTTGCAACTTAAAGCTTATCAATACGAAAAGCAAAAACTCGGGTTTCCAATGTTGAGCAATGCAAAAATGTTTCTAACACCAAAGGGTAATGCAATGTATCCAAAATTTGTGTATCGCATGGTAAATGATAAGCTAAACAATGTGACAACTCAGAAAAAAAAGAGCCCTCATGTTTTGCGACACAGTTTTGCAACCCACATGTTAAATAATGGAGCCGACTTGAATACAATCAAAGAAATATTGGGGCATGAAAGTCTTTCAGCTACCCAAATTTATACACACAATAATATAGATCAGTTAAAATCAGTTTATAAACAAGCCCATCCCAAGGCATAATTAAAAAGGAGGAAATATTATGAATATTATGATCAATTCAGTGAAGTTTAAAGCCGATTCAAAATTAGAGGACTTTGTTCAGGATAAAGTATCCAAACTTCACCTCATGTATGAAGATATTTTGGCAAGTGAAATTACACTTCGACTTGATAAAGATGAACAGAAAGAGAACAAAATTACCGAGATAAAATTGAACCTAAAAGGTAATGAATTGTTCGCAAAAAAGCGTTCGAAGTCGTTTGAGGAAGGCATCGATTTAGCTGTGGATGCTCTTAAAAAACAGCTTATTAAGCACAAAGATAAGCTGAAAAAGTAGTATTAAAATATTGAATAACAAAGAGATAACCTAATGAATTCTTAATAATTTATTTTTTTTAAAATAATATTTGGAAGTTAGGTATTGTTTACTACATTTGCAGACCCTTTTTGAAGGGTCTTTTTTTGTTAATTGAAATGATGAAAATCTAAAAGCCGGTGTAGCTCAGTTGGCCAGAGCAGCTGATTTGTAATCAGCTGGTCGGCGGTTCGAATCCGTCCACCGGCTCAGATATTTTATGTCTATGGGGAGATTCCAGAGCGGCCAAATGGGGCAGACTGTAAATCTGTTGGTGATACCTTCGGAGGTTCGAATCCTCCTCTCCCCACATTGACCTATCATGTAAATTAGCGGGAGTAGCTCATTTGGTAGAGCGACAGCCTTCCAAGCTGTAGGTGGCCGGTTCGAGCCCGGTTTCCCGCTCTTTTTGCTATTGTAGCTCAGGGGTAGAGCACTTCCTTGGTAAGGAAGAGGTCATGAGTTCAAATCTCATCAATAGCTCTATCTTATATCTAATTATTATTTAACTTTTAACTTAATCAATTTTCATTATGGCTAAAGAACATTTTGACAGGTCCAAACCACACGTTAATGTTGGTACTATCGGTCACGTTGACCATGGAAAAACTACTCTTACTGCTGCCATCACTGTTTGTCTTGCAGCTAAAGGGTTATCAGAAGTAAAGTCCTTCGACTCTATCGATAATGCACCTGAAGAAAAAGAAAGAGGTATTACTATCAATACTGCTCACGTAGAATATACTACTGCTAATCGTCACTATGCACACGTTGACTGTCCCGGTCACGCCGACTATGTTAAAAACATGGTAACTGGTGCTGCACAGATGGACGGAGCTATTCTCGTTGTTGCTGCAACTGATGGTCCAATGCCACAAACTCGTGAACACATCCTTTTGGCTCGTCAGGTAGGTGTGCCTCGTATGGTTGTTTTTATGAACAAAGTTGACATGGTTGACGATGAAGAACTTCTTGAATTAGTTGAAATGGAGATTCGTGAGCTCTTGTCGTTCTACGAATTTGATGGCGACAATACTCCAGTTATCCAAGGTTCAGCATTAGGTGGTTTGAACAATGAGCCTAAATGGGTTGAAAAAATTTATGAGTTGATGGATGCCGTTGACGCTTGGATTCCACTTCCTCCTCGTGACGTTGATAAGCCATTCCTTATGCCTGTTGAAGACGTTTTCTCAATCACAGGTCGTGGTACCGTTGCTACAGGTAGAATTGAAACCGGTGTTATTAATTCAGGTGAAGGCGTAGATATCATTGGTATGGGAGCTGAAAAACTTAAATCAGTTGTTACTGGTGTTGAGATGTTCCGTAAAATTCTTGATCGTGGTGAAGCCGGTGATAACGTAGGTTTGTTATTACGTGGTATCGACAAAGACGAAATTCGTCGTGGTATGGTAATCGGTAAGCCGGGTTCAGTAAAACCTCACAAAAATTTCAAAGCTGAGGTTTATATTCTTAAGAAAGAAGAAGGTGGACGTCACACTCCATTCCATAATAAATACCGTCCTCAGTTCTACTTCCGTACAACTGACGTAACTGGTGAGATTATTCTTCCTGAAGGTGTTGAAATGGTTATGCCTGGTGATAACTTAACAATTTCTGTTATGCTTCATAACGAGATTGCAATGGACAAAGGTCTTCGTTTTGCAATCCGTGAAGGTGGTAGAACTGTTGGGGCAGGTCAGGTAACCGAATTATTAGACTAAGTTTATTTAAAAGTTAAATATTTCGATATGATGCCTCCTGTCGGAGGCGTCATATCTTTTTGTAAATAAACTTATTATACGGGAGTAGCTCAGTTGGTAGAGCTCTGGTCTCCAAAACCAGGAGTCGTGGGTTCGAGTCCTACCTCCCGTGCAACAACATATACAACTATGGCAAAAGTAGTAGATTATATAAAGGAAAGTTACGATGAATTAATGCACAAGGTAAGTTGGCCTTCATACGCCGAATTGCAAAATAGTGCTATTGTAGTATCCATTGCTTCCCTGATCATCGCTCTGGTGGTGTTCTTGATGGATATTTCGTTTAAAAACATCCTACAGCTTTTTTATAGCCTTTTCTAAAGGCTTAGAAATGAATTCATCGTATTTACTCAACACCTAAAGCAGGCATAAATTTTATTATGAGCGAAGTTAGCAAAAATTGGTATGTAGTCAGGGCGGTAAGCGGAAAAGAGGCTAAAGTCAAAGAATATATCGAAAGCGAGATTAAACGTCTTTCTTTTGAAGATTTAATTGAACAGGTGCTTATTCCAACCGAAAAAGTTTATCAGATTCGTAAAGGAAAGAAGATAAGCAAAGAACGAAATTACTTCCCGGGATATGTTCTGATTAAAGCGGCCTTGATTGGCGAAGTAGCTCATACCATAAAAGATGTGCCTAACGTCATTGGTTTTCTTGGAGCCGAAAAAGGAGGTAATCCTGTTCCTCTCCGCCCCAGTGAAGTTAACCGAATCCTTGGCAAAGTTGATGAATTAGCCGAACAAGGTGAGTTTTTCAATGTACCGTTTATCGTTGGTGAAACTGTTACAGTTACTGACGGTCCCTTTTCTAGTTTCTCCGGTGTTATCGAAGAAATTAATGAAGAAAAGAAGCGCTTGAAAGTAATGGTAAAGATTTTCGGACGGAAAACACCATTAGATTTAGGCTTTATGCAAGTTGAGAAAGAATAATCTCCGATATTTGTTACGGTATCACGAGGTTAAAATTAATTAATCTTTTTAAAAATCCAAAAAGATGGCAAAAGAAATAAGTGGATTAGTTAAATTACAAGTCAAAGGTGGAGCAGCCAACCCATCTCCTCCAATAGGTCCTGCATTAGGGGCTAAAGGGGTGAATATCATGGAGTTTTGTAAACAGTTTAATGCACGTACACAAGACCAAGCTGGAAAAGTGTTGCCCGTAATTATTACTGTTTATGCCGACAAGTCTTTCGATTTTGTCATTAAGACTCCTCCGGTTGCTGTGCAATTGATGGAAGTTGCTAAGTTGAAGAAAGGTTCGTCGGAGCCTAACCGAAATAAAGTGGCTTCTATTACCTGGGAACAGGTTCGTACTATTGCCGAGGCAAAAATGGTTGACCTTAACGCTTTTGAGTTAAAGTCGGCTATGACCATGGTTGCCGGCACGGCTCGCTCTATGGGAATAACTGTGCAAGGTGATTTCCCTGAATTGTAATTTATTTTAAATTTAATCAAAAATGGCAAAGTTAACCAAAAAACGTAAAGAAGTTTTAGCCAAACTTGATAAGGAAAAGGCATACAACCTTGCCGATGCTGTTAAAATTGTTAAGGAAATAACCACAACAAATTTTGACGCCTCCGTTGACCTTGATGTTCGTTTGGGTGTTGATCCTCGAAAAGCAAACCAAATGGTTCGCGGCTCAGTGACTCTCCCACATGGCACAGGAAAAACGAAGAAAGTATTGGTTTTATGTACTCCCGATAAAGAAGAAGAGGCTAAACAAGCAGGAGCCGATTATGTCGGTTTGGATGATTATATCCAAAAGATTAAAGGCGGTTGGACTGATGTTGACGTTGTAATAACTATGCCGAGTGTTATGCCAAAAGTTGGTGCTTTAGGTAGGATTTTAGGTCCACGGGGACTTATGCCTAACCCTAAAACCGGCACCGTTACTATGGATATCGCCCGCGCAGTCAATGAAGTCAAAGCCGGTAAGATCGATTTTAAAGTTGATAAGTTTGGAATTATTCATTCCGCCGTTGGAAAAGTTTCTTTCGGAGATGATAAGTTAGTAGAAAATGCTAAAGAACTGCTTTCCAATATTGTCAAGTTGAAACCGGCTGCTGCAAAGGGAACCTATGTTAAGTCAGTATTCATTTCTTCAACGATGAGTATGGGCGTACGTATTGATCCTAAGAGCATAACTCAATAGCATTAACCTTTTGAATTAATTTGATATGAGAATTGAAGACAAAAAGCTAGTTGTAGAAGATTTGAAATCAAAATTGCAAGCATCTTCGGTGGTGTACTTAGCTGATATTTCAGCCTTGAACGCCTCCCAAACAAGCGAATTACGTCGCTTATGCTTCAATAAAGATATCAAACTGCAAGTAGTAAAAAACACATTGCTTAAAAAAGCAATGGAAGAGGTTGATAATGACTATGAGGAACTTTATCAAGTCTTGAAGGGCGATACATCTTTGATGTTTGCTGAAACAGGCAATGGACCGGCTAAACTGATAAAAGAATACACAAAGAAATTCAACACCGATAAGCCCGTTTTAAAAGGTGCTTTTGTTGAGTCGATGTGTTATGTTGGCGCTGACCAATTAGAGTTTCTGGCAAATATCAAATCCAAGGATGAATTACTTGGCGAATTAATCGGTTTGTTGCAATCACCAGCAAGAAATGTTATTTCAGCACTTCAATCAGGTGGTAATAAAATAGCCGGAATCGTTAAGACCTTATCGGAAAGATCCGAATAGTATTATTTAATTGAAATTAATTTTTAACCCGTTCGATAAAGAACATAAATAGATTAGAAAATGGCAGATTTAAAAGCTTTTGCAGAACAGTTAGTTAACTTAACAGTAAAGGAAGTTAATGAATTAGCACAAATCTTAAAAGAAGAATATGGTATTGAACCCGCTGCTGCTGCAGTTGCCGTAGCTGCTGGACCAGCCGCAGGCGGTGAAGCTGCTGTAGAAGAAAAAACTTCTTTTGATGTTATCCTTAAAGCTCATGGCGCCTCTAAATTGGCTGTCGTTAAGTTAGTTAAAGAGCTTACAAGTCTTGGTCTTAAAGAAGCTAAGGAATTGGTTGACTCCGTTCCTGCTCCTCTTAAAGAAGGTGTTTCAAAAGACGAAGCTAACGCTCTCAAAACTCAACTCGAAGAAGCAGGTGCTGAAGTTGAGATCAAGTAATTTACTTGTTTTATTTTTAACGTTTCATAGACCTTATTCCGGTTTTTCCGGACTAAGGTCTTTGATGTATATTTCATTGGTTTTATAATAATCTTCTAAAGACTGCAACCTTGACCTCATTAGATAAAAAACAACGTATCAATTTTGCATCCGCTAAGGCGCATGTGCAATATCCTGATTTTCTTGAAATTCAACTAAAATCATTCAAGGATTTTTTGCAATTGGAATCTACTCCCGAAAATCGGGAGAATGAAGGACTCTTTAAGGTTTTTACCGATAATTTTCCAATTACTGATGCAAGAAATAACTTCGTCCTCGAATTTTTAGACTATTTTGTTGACCCTCCGCGTTACAGTATTGAAGAATGTATTGAGAGAGGCCTTACCTATAGTGTACCACTTAAGGCCAAACTTAAATTGTATTGTACCGACCCGGAACATGAGGATTTTGAAACTCAGATTCAGGATGTTTATCTAGGAACAATTCCCTATATGACTCCTCGGGGAACTTTTGTTATCAATGGTGCTGAACGCGTTATTGTATCTCAATTGCATCGCTCTCCAGGCGTGTTTTTCGGAACAAGTTATCATGCAAATGGTACGCAGTTATATTCAGCACGTATTATCCCTTTTCAAGGTTCATGGATCGAATTCGCAACGGACATTAATAATGTTATGTATGCTTATATCGATCGTAAGAAAAAACTGCCAGTTACAACTTTGCTTCGTGCCATCGGTTACGAATCGGATCGCGATATTTTAGATATTTTCGATCTTGCAGAAGAAGTTAAAGTTAGTAAAGCCGCTCTCAAAAGAGAGTTAGGAAGAAAATTAGCCGCTAAGGTTGTTAGATCTTGGATTGAAGATTTTGTTGATGAAGATACCGGCGAGGTTGTTTCTATCGAAAGAACAGAAGTGATTCTGGACAGGGAAACTACTCTCGAAAAAGAACATGTTGATCTGATTGCCGATAGTGGCGTTAAGAGTGTAATCCTGCATCGTGATGACGTTGCTGTCAACGATTTTTCTATTATTTTTAATACACTCCAAAAAGATACCTCCAACTCTGAAAAAGAGGCTGTCGAATATATCTATCGTCAGCTCAGAAATGCTGAACCGCCGGATGAAGAAACTGCCAGAAGCGTAATCACAAGTTTGTTTTTTAGCGAAAAGCGTTATGACTTAGGTGATGTAGGACGATATAAGATTAATAAAAAATTGGGTTTAAGTGTTGATGATAATATAAAAGTCTTAACGAAAGAAGATATTATTGAAATTATTAAACATCTAATCCGCCTTGTTAACGCGAAAACGGAAGTTGATGATATCGACCACCTTAGCAATAGACGCGTGAGAACGGTCGGCGAACAACTTTCAAATCAATTTGGGGTTGGTTTGGCACGTATGGCCAGAACAATTCGTGAGCGAATGAATGTTCGCGACAACGAGGTCTTTACTCCAATCGACCTGATTAATGCCAAAACTCTCTCCTCCGTAATTAATTCTTTCTTCGGAACGAATCAATTATCCCAGTTTATGGATCAAACAAATCCATTATCAGAGGTAACTCATAAAAGACGTATTTCTGCTTTAGGACCTGGTGGCTTGTCAAGAGAAAGAGCTGGTTTTGAGGTTCGTGACGTTCACTTTACGCACTATGGACGACTTTGTACAATCGAAACTCCCGAAGGCCCAAATATCGGTCTGATTTCGTCATTAGCTGTTTTTGCAAAAATTAATGAGTTAGGCTTTATCGAAACTCCTTATGTTAAAGTTGAGGAAGGTGTTGTTAAGGTAAATGATTCAGTGGTTTACTTAACCGCAGAAGAAGAAGAAGATAAGTATATTACCCACTCAAAGATGAATTATAACCACAATAGTGGGGAAATATTGGAAGCTAAGGTGAAAAGCCGTAAGATGGCTGATTATCCAATTGTTGACAAAACTACAATCGATTTTGTGGATGTTGGAAGTAATCAAATTGCATCGGTTGCCGCATCGTTAATTCCATTCCTTGAACACGACGATGCAAACCGTGCACTAATGGGGTCAAACATGATGCGTCAAGCTGTTCCGCTTATGCAGCCTGAGGCGCCTATTGTAGGAACGGGTATTGAAGCTCCTTTAGCTGTAGATTCTCGAAATATGATTGTGGCCGAAGGCGAAGGTGTTGTGGTAGAAGTTGATGCTACACATATTGTGATTTCGTATAATCGCTCCGAAGATGAGAAATTGGTTAGTTTCGAATCAGATTTAGTACGATATAATCTTATCAAATTTCAAAAAACGAATCAGTCCACCTCTATCAACCAAAAACCCGTAGTTAGAAAAGGTCAGAGGGTTTCTAAAGGTCAGATTCTTAGTGAAGGTTATGCTACCAAAAATGGTGAACTTGCCTTGGGTCGTAATATGAAGGTAGCATTTATGCCTTGGAAAGGATATAATTTTGAAGATGCTATCGTTATTTCGGAAAAAGTTGTGCGTGAAGATATCTTCACTTCCATTCATATAGATGAATATACGCTTGAAGTCCGTGATACTAAAAGAGGTGTTGAAGAGCTGACTAACGATATTCCAAATGTAAGTACTGAAGCTACCAAAGACTTAGATGAAAATGGATTGATTCGGATTGGGGCTGAGGTGAAAGAAGGTGACATCTTGATTGGAAAAATCACTCCAAAAGGAGAAACCGATCCAACCCCAGAGGAAAAATTACTGCGTGCCATTTTCGGCGATAAAGCAGGCGATGTAAAAGACGCATCTTTAAAAGCACCACCATCATTAAGAGGTGTTGTGATAGATAAAAAACTTTTTGCTCGAGCAATTAAAGACCGTAGGTCAAAAACGAGTGAAAAAGATGGACTTGATCATGCCAAAAAAGTATTTGAAGAGAAATCTTTAAAACTTAAAAATCAGTTGGTTGAAAAACTATTAGTGCTTTTGAATGGAAGAACTTCTCAAGGGGTTTACAATAACTTTAAGGAGATAGTGATACCTAAAAAGGTTAAGTTTACTCAAAAACTGCTTTTATCTGTTGAAGATTATATTAATATTAATCCAACAAAGTGGTCAACAGATAAAGACAAAAATGATCAAATTCAACAAATTATTTTCAATTACGGCAAGAAATACAAAGAAATTCTTGGTGAATATAATCGTGAAAAATTTGCTTTGTCTGTCGGTGATGAACTTCCTTCCGGCATCGTTAAATTAGCAAAAGTGTATATTGCTAAAAAACGTAAACTTAAAGTTGGAGATAAAATGGCCGGACGTCATGGAAATAAAGGTATTGTTGCTCGAATTGTAAGAGCTGAAGATATGCCGTTTCTTGAAGATGGAACACCGGTAGATATTGTCCTCAATCCATTAGGCGTGCCAAGTCGTATGAACTTAGGACAGATTTATGAAACTGTTCTGGGCTGGGCTGGTGAAAAGTTAGGATTAAACTTTGCAACACCGATTTTTGATGGTGCAACGTTAGAACAAATTAATGAGTATATGAAAAAAGCCGAACTTCCTGAAAATGGTAAGGTTTATTTATATGATGGAGGTACCGGACGTAAATTTGACCAGCCTGCTACCGTTGGGATCATTTATATGCTTAAACTGCACCACTTAGTTGATGATAAAATGCACGCTCGTTCTATTGGGCCATACTCACTTATCACGCAACAACCTTTAGGTGGTAAAGCTCAATTTGGAGGTCAGCGTTTTGGAGAGATGGAGGTCTGGGCTCTTGAAGCATTTGGTGCTTCAAATATCTTGCAGGAAGTACTTACAGTGAAATCGGATGATGTTGTCGGTCGCGCTAAAGCCTACGAAGCTATCGTGAAAGGACAACGTTTCCCCGTTCCAGGTATTCCAGAGTCGTTCAATGTGTTGGTGCACGAACTCAATGGTTTGGGTTTAAATATCAACTTTGATAACTAATTGTTTTGTAATTGATTAAGAAATAAATATGGCTTTTAAACAGTATTCTGCAGATCAAAAGAATTTTAATTCTATTACCATTAGTTTAGCATCACCTGAAGTGATTCTTGAACGTTCGAGTGGTGAAGTATTAAAACCGGAAACTATTAATTACCGAACCTACAAACCTGAAAGGGATGGTTTGTTTTGTGAGCGTATTTTTGGACCGGTGAAGGATTATGAATGTCACTGCGGAAAATACAAGCGTATCCGATACAAAGGAATCGTCTGCGACCGATGTGGTGTTGAGGTGACCGAGAAAAAAGTTCGCCGCGAGAGAATGGGACATATTAAGTTAGTCGTTCCTGTTGCTCATATTTGGTTTTTCAAAACTTTGCCCAACAAGATTGGTGCTCTTTTAGGAATTCCTACGAAGAAACTAGATTCAGTAATTTATTATGAAAAATATATCGTAATAAGTCCCGGAATCAAGGAGAAGGACGGCCTTCAGTATCTTGATTTTTTAAGCGAAGAGGAATATTTTGATATTATTGATTCATTGCCTCCTGATAATCAGTATCTCGATGACAATGATCCTAATAAATTTATTGCAAAGATGGGTGCTGATGCAGTTCATGATTTGCTTATGCGCTTAGATTTGGATGAACTTTCTTATACATTAAGAAATGCAGCTAACAACGAAACTTCACAACAACGTAAATCGGATGCTTTAAAGCGTTTGAAAGTTGTGGAAGCTTTTCGCGATGCAAACACCCGAACCGAAAACCGACCAGAATGGATGATTGTGAAAGTAGTACCGGTTATTCCACCGGAATTGCGCCCTCTGGTTCCTTTAGATGGTGGCCGTTTTGCTACATCCGACCTTAACGACTTATATCGCCGTGTGATTATCAGAAATAATCGTCTGAAAAGGCTTATCGAAATCAAAGCACCGGATGTAATTTTACGAAATGAGAAACGTATGCTGCAAGAAGCAGTTGATTCGCTTTTTGATAACTCGCGCAAGTCTTCGGCAGTCAAAACCGATTCTAACCGCGCATTGAAATCCTTGAGCGATAGCTTGAAAGGTAAACAAGGGCGTTTCCGTCAAAACTTGCTTGGTAAACGTGTCGATTATTCCGGTCGTTCGGTTATTGTTGTTGGCCCTGAATTGAAGCTTAATGAGTGCGGATTGCCAAAGGATATGGCTTCGGAACTCTATAAGCCATTTATTATAAGGAAATTATTAGAAAGAGGCATTGTAAAAACGGTAAAAAGTGCGAAGAAAATTGTTGACCGAAAAGACCCCGTGGTTTGGGATATTCTTGAAAACGTGCTCAAAGGTCATCCTGTACTACTTAACCGCGCCCCAACTCTTCACCGTTTGGGTATTCAAGCCTTCCAACCAAAACTTATCGAAGGTAAGGCTATTCAGTTGCATCCTTTAGCATGTACCGCCTTCAACGCCGACTTCGACGGTGACCAAATGGCGGTTCACGTTCCACTCAGCAATGCCGCTATTTTAGAAGCTCAAATTTTAATGTTGGCTTCACATAATATCCTTAACCCCGCCAATGGAGCTCCTATCGCAGTTCCTTCTCAAGACATGGTATTGGGGCTTTATTATATGACTAAACCCCGTCAATCAACTCCCGAACATATCGTAAAAGGTGAGGGAATGATTTTTTATTCACCCGAAGAAGTTATTATTGCTTATAATGAACTGAAAGTCGATCTTCATGCAATCATAAAAGTTAAAATTCGTAATCCTAAAGGTGACGAGCCTAATCAAATTGAACTTATCGAGACAACCGTTGGACGTGTTCTCTTTAATCAGGTTGTTCCTGAGGCTTATGGCTATGTCAATGAGCTATTGACTAAAAAGTCGTTGCGTGACATTATCGGGCTACTTATTCGCAAAACTGGAAATGATGTTGCTGCAAGATTCTTGGATGATATCAAAAACTTAGGTTATAAAATGGCTTATGAAGGAGGTTTATCCTTTAATCTTGGTGATATTCTTGTTCCAAAGGTCAAAGAGTCCATGATTGAAAAAGCAAATGCTGAAGTTGAGGAAGTGATGAATAACTATAATATGGGTTTCATTACAAATAATGAGCGCTACAATCAAATTATTGATATTTGGACTCATACGAATTCAAGGTTGACTCAAACCTTAATGAAAGAAATTTCTACAGATAAACAAGGATTTAATCCTGTTTTTATGATGTTGGATTCCGGTGCTCGGGGATCGAAAGAGCAAATTCGTCAGCTTTCAGGGATGAGGGGTCTTATGGCTAAACCTCAGAAGTCTGGAGCATCAACTGCCGAAATTATTGAGAATCCGATTTTAGCAAACTTTAAAGAAGGCCTTTCTGTACTTGAGTACTTTATCAGTACGCACGGTGCTCGTAAGGGTTTGGCCGATACTGCCTTAAAAACCGCAGACGCCGGATATCTTACACGTCGTCTTGTTGACGTTGCTCAGGATGTTATCATTTCAGAGAAAGACTGTGGAACTCTTCGCGGTTTGGTAGTAGGTGCTTTGAAACGTAATGAAGAGGTCGTGGAATCTCTTTATGACCGTATTTTAGGTAGAACATGTTTGCATGACATCTACCATCCAAAATCAGGCAAATTAATCGTTTCCTCAGGTAATGAGTTAACCGAAAGTATTTCCAAAGAAATTGAAGATGCCGGTATTGAACAAATCGAAATTCGTTCGGTATTAACATGTGAGTCGCGTAAAGGTGTTTGTTCTAAATGCTATGGACGTAATCTTGCAAACGGAAGAATGGTTCAAAAAGGTGAGGCTGTTGGTGTTATTGCTGCTCAGTCGATCGGTGAACCTGGAACACAGCTTACACTGCGAACGTTCCACGTTGGGGGTACTGCTTCAAGTATTGCTATTGCCTCCAATATCAAATCCAGAAATAATGGTAAATTAGAATTTGACGAATTGCGATTCGTTGATTTTACAAATTCTGATGGTGAGAAGTACAAAATTGTCATTGGCCGCTCTGCTGAAATGAAAATTAGGGATATTGCTACTGGAGTTATCCTTGCAAGTCATCACGTACCTTACGGCTCTAACTTGTATTTTGGTGAAGGAGAAACGGTTAACAGAGAAGACCTTATTTGTAGTTGGGATCCTTATAACGCACCAATAGTTTCTGAGGTTACCGGAAAAATTGTCTTCGAAAATATTATTGAAGGACAGACTTATAAGGTTGTTTCTGATGAACAAACCGGATATAAAGATAAGGTGATTATTGAAGCTAAAGTTAAATCAAAGAATCCTGTTATTCTTATTGTTGATGAATCTGGAAATGAACTACGTAGTTACGATATACCTGTTGATGCTCACGTAATTGTTAACGAAGGCGATACTATAAAGGCCGGTGAGATTTTAGTCAAAATACCTCGGGCTGTTGGAAAATCGGGCGACATCACTGGAGGTTTGCCTCGTGTGACGGAACTTTTTGAAGCACGTAATCCCAGCGACCCTGCTGTAGTTGCCGAAATTGATGGTACCGTAACGTTTAATAAGAAGCTTAAGCGTGGTAACAGAGAAGTTATCATCACTTCTAAAACAGGTGAGGAAAAGCGTTATTTGATTCCAACATCCAAACAGATTCTTGCTCAAGAAAATGATTTTGTTAAATCTGGTACGCCTCTTTCTGAAGGAGCTATGACTCCTGCAAGTATTCTTGCTGTAAAAGGACCTACTGAAGTTCAAGAGTATATCGTTAATGAAGTTCAAGAAGTTTATCGACTTCAAGGGGTGAAAATCAATGATAAACACTTTGAAGTTATAGTTCGCCAGATGATGCGCAAGGTTGAAATTGAAGATCCGGGTGACACAAGGTTTTTGGAGAATGAAATTGTGAATAAGGTTGATTTTATGGAAGAGAACGACTGGATTTTTGACAAGAAAATTGTTATTGAATCTGGTGATTCTGA
Organism: Bacteroidales bacterium; assembly: GCA_016937295.1. Lineage (GTDB taxonomy): Bacteria > Bacteroidota > Bacteroidia > Bacteroidales > UBA1556 > UBA6267. The sequence goes on along the minus strand of JAFGWF010000038.1, from coordinate 10,475 downwards.
AGTTCTTAAACCAGGTCAGATTATCAGTGCAAGACGCTTGCGCGATGAGAATTCCAACTTGCGTAGAAAAGATATGAGATTGGTAGAAGCAAGAGATGCAAAAGCGGCAACCGCTACTCAGATACTTCAGGGTATCACCAGAGCATCGCTTCAAACTTCCAGCTTTATCTCTGCGGCTTCTTTCCAAGAAACTACTAAAGTGCTCACAGATGCTGCCGTCAATGCAAAGCGTGATTTTCTGATGGGTTTAAAAGAGAATGTTATTGTTGGTCATAAGATTCCTGCCGGTACAGGTCTTCGTGAATACGAACATCTGATTGTAGGCAGCATGGATGATTATGAGGATATTGTCCAAACAACTCAACAACGTGCCGAAATAGAACAATAATCTTTGAATAAAAACTAAAATGGGTGATAGATTTGCATCTGTTACCCATTTTTTTTAAAATATTAAATTATGGAAAATCAACAAGTTAATCAAGGGGAAATAAGTATCGAATTGAATGAGGATGTAGCAGGTGGCACCTATGCCAATTTGGCCATTATCACTCATTCTAATTCTGAGTTTATTGTCGATTTTGTTCGAATGATGCCAGGTGTGCCGAAAGCTAAAGTTAAATCCAGAATTATCCTTACTCCTCAACATGCCAAAAGATTGATGTATGCTCTCCAAGATAATATTCGCAAGTTTGAAGCTAATTTTGGGGAAATTCAAGATATTGAAAGTGTGAAAATTCCTATGAATTTAGGCCCGAATGCTCAGGCTTAGTCTAATGATTCATACTCGGAATTTTGGCTTTTAAATTCCGGCACTATTTCCTTCATTAGTCTGACTATATGTTTGTTATCAAAGTTTTTTAAGCTTTGATTTATCAGTTTTTCAATTTGTATTTGTGCTTCTTCTCCATTTATCTCTCTGACTTTTGCTTTGAGAATTTTTTTGTTTTCTGTTGGTATGGTATTCTCTGAAGTTGCCAATAATTCTTCATAAAGCTTTTCACCTGGGCGCAATCCTGTAAACATTATTTGTATATCTTTTCCCAATTCCAATCCGTAAAGTTTAATCATTTTTTTTGCAAGGTCATAAATTTTTACGGATTTTCCCATATCAAAAACAAAAATTTCATTCTTGTTGCCTCCGGCAGCCGCCTCCAAAACTAATTTTGAAGCCTCTGGAATAGTCATAAAATATCTGGTAATTTCAGGGTGAGTAATGGTGATTGGCTTACGATCTTGTATTTGTTTTTTAAACAACGGAATTACAGAGCCATTCGAACCTAAAACATTCCCAAAACGCGTGGTTATAAATCTTGTTTTGATATTTTCGGAGCACAAAGATTGAATGTAAATTTCAGCAATTCTTTTGGAGGCTCCCATCACATTGGTTGGATTAACTGCTTTATCACTGCTTATCATTACAAATGTTTCTAATCCGTTTTCAACAGATAAATCCGCTAAATTTTTTGTGCCCATCACATTGGTTTTTATGGCTTCGGCTGGATTGTTTTCCATCATTGGCACATGTTTATAAGCTGCCGCATGAAAAATTATTTGAGGCTTATAACTTCTAATGATTTGATTTACCGTGTCAAATTCACGAATGTCGGCTATTAGAAAGGTGATAATTGTGTTTTTTTGCGTGCTTAACTCTAATTCCAAATGATGTAGAGGAGTTTCCGCTTGGTCAACCAAAATTAAATGGTTCGGGCCAAAACTTAATAGTTGTCGAACGATTTCACTGCCTATCGAACCTGCCGCACCGGTAACTAATACTGTTTTTGATTGAAAAGCTTTTTTGATTTCTTGATGATTAATCGTTATTTCATCTCTTTCCAGTAAATCGGTAATGTCGATATCTTTGATTTGTTTTGCACTTAACTCGCCATTAATCCAGTCATTTACCGGCGGAATGTCTTTAACCGTCAAACCCGCATTTAAACATAGGTTTGCAATCTCTGTTTTTCTCTTCGGCGAAATATTCTGTACAGCAATAATAATAGTATGCACATCATTTTTAGAAATGTAATTTTCGAGGTCAGATCCAGCTAAAATTGTAATTCCTTCAATTTTTTTTCCGGTTTTTTTCGGATTGTCATCGAAAAAAGCTACCACTTTATTATTTGCATCAGTCTGCCTTGTGATTGCCGCCTTTGCTATTACGGCAGCATCACCTGCTCCAAATATGATAATGTTCTTTTTAGCCTCATCATGGCTCTTGAACTCTGTATATGAGACTTTTACAATTAATCTAAAGAAGATCAATCCTAATGAAGTTGTGATTAATTCAATAATAATTACTGACCTTGGAATAAGGTAAATATCTGTCAAATAGTGATTTATTAATGTAAAAATTGTAATTATTATCGTGCCGGACAAACTAACCACTAAAACTCGCATAACATCCTGAATTTCGGTATATCTGATGATTCCTGCAAAAATTTTACTGAGCAAAAAACTAAGAAACCTTATGGATAGAATTGCTAATATAGCCCATGGCATAAGATCTATTTCAGTTTTTGGAATGTTGAAATTGAAGCGTAGCAAGTATGCCAAAAGTATTGATATGAATACAATTACGATATCAATTCCTAAAATGATGCTTCTTGGTGTAGTCCTGTTTTTGTAAATCATATTAATTTAAATGCGTAAACATAATGCAAAAGTACTTTATATTTCTCCTTTTAAATATACTTTGAGAAAAAATCATAGTTTGGTATGTAAAATAGATGATAGACATTCCTTCAGTTTACTTTAATTTTAATACTTTTGCGTTTTACATCTAAAATCACAATTTTATGAAAGATACAGCACTATCAGCGATGCACGTTAAATTTGGCGGGAAAATGGTTCCATTTGCCGGTTATAATATGCCTGTACAATTTGAAGGTATAAATGTCGAACACCTAACAGTACGCCAAGGAGTTGGTGTATTTGATGTTTCGCACATGGGTGAGTTTTGGGTTTTAGGCCCTAACGCTTTCCAAACCGTCCAGTATCTTACCTCAAATGATGTTGCAGTTCTATTCGATGGAAAAGTTCAATACTCATGCTTTCCCAATTTTGATGGCGGCATCGTTGACGATTTGCTCGTCTATCGCTTTAATCAAGAGAAGTTTCTTTTAGTTGTAAACGCCGCTAATATTGATAAAGATTGGGCTTGGGTGAATGCCAATAATAAGTTTGGTGCTGAATTGATTAATGCCTCTGACCATACTTCTCAGTTGGCAATTCAAGGACCTTTAGCGCTAAAAGCTATGCAAAAACTCACCGAAACTACCATTGAAGATATGGAATACTATACTTTTAAGGAGTTGAGTTTTGCTGGTGTTGATGATGTTTTGCTTTCAACAACAGGTTATACCGGTTCGGGTGGTTGTGAGATTTATTTTAAACACGCAGATGCAGTAAAAATTTATGAGGCAGTTTTGGAAGCCGGAGCTGATTTTGAAATCAAACCTATTGGTTTAGGTGCTCGGGATACTTTACGTCTCGAATCCGGTTTTTGTTTGTATGGAAACGACATAAACGATTCCACCTCGCCTATTGAAGCTGGTTTGGGTTGGATTACCAAATTCGTTCAGGGAAATGATTTTATTAATCGGGAATATCACGAGAATATTAAAAACAATGGCCCTAAAAAAATGCTGAAAGGATTTAAACTTTTAGAAAAAGGCGTGCCTCGTCACGATTATGAGGTTTGTGATAAGGATGGTCAACCTATTGGGCATGTTACAAGTGGAACGATGTCGCCGATGTTGCATGTCGGTATTGGAATGGCCTACGTTAATTCTGATTTTGCAAAAATGGGCACCGAGATTTTTATTAAAATTCGTGAGAAATTGGTTAAAGCCCAGATAGTTAAAATGCCTTTTTTTAAATAGACGAACTTTCTTTTTTATGAAACAGATTAGCAGTATGTTAATCTGTTTTTTTATTTTTGCCCTAATTATACTTAAACTAATTTCATGCAAAATCGAACACTATACCACATCGGAAAAATCTCAAAAACATTTGGCTACAAAGGGGATATGGTCTGTCGTTTGGGAAGTTTAAATACTTCTGTTTTAAGACCTGATTTAACGTTTGTTTTCATTGAGATTTTTAACGAAAAGGTGCCTTATCGACTCAGCCGATTTGACACACTTAATGATGAATCTTTTGTGTTGAATCTTTCTGGTTATAGTGATGAAAAAGAATGTCAGAGGTTTCTTGGCTGCAATGTTTACATTGAAACTGCAAATATGGATTTATCGCATTCTTCACCAATTTTCGATTCAAGTTTAATAGGCTGGTCGGTATTTAATAATCATGATTTTATAGGTTTTATTGAAGACATTATTGAGAATAAAACCCAATTACTTATATTGTTGATTATCAACAAGAAAGATGTTTATATTCCTTTAGTTGAAGCTTTTGTTCAACGTATTGATGAACAAGCGAAAACATTGTATATGAACTTGCCCGATGGTTTATTAGATTTGTAATAATATGTTCTGCTTTAAGAAGTTTTGTCTTACCGATGAGAATACTCCCATGAAAATTGGTATGGATTCCGTTTTGTTGGGCGCTTGGGCAGAGTCGGCTGAGGAAGGGATTACGGTTGACTTTGGTAGCGGCTGTGGGATATTGACTTTTATGATGGCGCAGCGATTTCCAAATTGCAGCTATATTGGAGTCGAAATTCATCAGGGAGCATTCTTGGATTCCGTGGATAATCATCACAATGGTTCATTTAGCTCAAGGATTCAATTTTATTTACATGATTTTTTGTCTTTTGATTTTCAAAATGAAGTGAATACAATAATCACCAATCCTCCTTATTTTGGCGAATCTATTCATCCTGAAGATTATGGGCGCTATTTAGCTCGAACTCAAACATCAAGTTTAATGGAATCTATGGTTAAGAAAGTTGCTGAAATTTTGTGTCCTTTCGGTGTTTTTTCTTTGATTTATGATGCAAAATCTCTGAACAACTTGACCGAAATTTGCTTTAAGAATGGTTTGTTTCTACAGCGAAGTTGTTTTGTTAAACATTTTGAAAATCATACACCGAAAAGGGTATTGCTGCAATTTGGAAAGAAGTTGGATCAAATGGTTACAGATTCCATCACGATTCGTAATTCAGTCAATTCGTTCAGTGCGGAGTACAAAGAATTGACGAAAGATTTTTACTTAAAATTTTAATTTAGCAAGATAAGTTTGCCGCTGTCCGTTGCTTTTTGACCTGATTCAGAGGTGATTATTACACGATAGTGGTACAGTCCGGCACCTAATTTCTGTCCCGATTCATTTCTTCCCGACCATTTCAATTGGTCTGAGGAAACTTTGTAGCCGGAATTGACCATGGTTGTTGAAAGGTTTCGAACTTTGTTGCCCAATTGATCAAAGATTTGAATTTCAACATCTAAAGAGTTTCCGGCCATATTATGTTCAAAAACGAAATTAGTATAGTCAGTGAAAGGATTTGGATAATTTGTAAGTGCTGAAATCACCGTGCTTTCGCTATTTGCTACAACAAAACTTAGTGAGACTTGGTTTGAATTATTATAAATATCCCATGCTTTTAACGTTATTGTATGCTTTCCTTCATTAAGTTCGGAAAGAGGATAAACGACATATCCACTTTGATAGCTATTGGTTTTTGTTTGATAAAAATTGTTTAGAGAAACCGATTTAGTTGAGTTATTATCAACTGTCAATGTTATATCGTGACCTATCCCATTTCCTGTAGTATTGATACCGCTTTCGTCAAATAGAATGGCTAAAACGTTTGGGTTTTCATCCGTTATTCCTCCATCTACAAACATGGTATCATTTAGGTATAAGTTTATTTGCGGCCCAAGATTGTCAGCAATTACGTTTGAGTTTGTACCGCCAACAATCAAACTATCATAATATCCGTTGGCATCTGTCTGTCCATTTTCAGCATAATAGGATATTTTACTGTTGCCAAAAGAATAGTTAATGTCTTTTGGAACGATGAAAGTGAAGCTAAATTCTCCATTTGTTACCACAGCTTTTCCTTTGTAAATTACGTTTTTTTGCAGTTTAAAATTGAACAAATAGCTATCGGGGTCGTTAGCTAAAGTTGTGTAATTTTGTGCTTTATCGAAAATGGTGGGATAAACATATCCGTTAAAGCCGGACATTTTTTGACCATCGGATTCAATTTGACCAGATATAGTGACCATCGACAAAGCTTTTATGGTGTCCGAAAACTGTTGTACCGGAATATTATTTACAGTCAAAGTTATCACGTCATGTTTTGGGAAGGCTAATTTCAGAGCAGGGTCGCCAATAAGTACAAAATTTCTATTATTCATAATAGATCCTGCTTTCACTTTTGATATTCGTATTAAATCTCCAATAGATGGATAATTGCCAAGGCTATCGGCTGTAAGCATGTCTTGTAAAATGTATTTATTTAGAGTGAAATTAGACCCGGAAAATGTTACTCTCGAGGTAGTTAACAATCCAATCATGCCCCCGTTAGGTTGAAGAAAAGCGTATTCACCGGCGGAAATTCTGGAAGGGTCTTCATATCGGGTAAATTCACAAGTTGCCGTTATAAACAAAGGTAAATTATTGGCGTTATTCCATTTTTGAATATCTGCAATTTCCAGCAATGATTCATGTGCTAAGCCCATTTCTCCTCCATGGCCGGTATAGTTAATGACTAAGGCGCCGTTTCCAACTTGCAAATTCATATCTTGTTTTGCCTCAGGATAACGTTGTCCTCCGGGTAAGGTTTGTTGAACGTAAGAATCTAAAAATATTTTGTTAATATTCAACTTAGGATTCAGTTGTCGAGTAAGCTCTGCCATGTAATCTGCTTGACTGATGTGAATATTCTGATCTTGGTCGTCTCCAATAAAACAAAATGCGTTTCTCCAATCTGCCATATTTGGTATTTGATTGACTGTAAGCGTACTATTCGCTCCGGTTGGCTGATTATGGATTGCGTAGTATCGTTTAATCTTATCAACCATTTGCTGGGCTTCAGTATTCGTCCGAACAATAAAACGACCAATCCCAATATCGAGCGCACCTGAACAGTTGCTTCCTTCGTTGTAATCTAAAAGCCCGAAAAAATCATCGGAACTGTAACTTGACAAAGGGTTTAATGAAGAAGCAGACTCAAAGGTGAGTACAAAGTTGGTATTACCTGATATTCTATTTTTATAATCGTAACTGGCATCCCCAAAAAGTAACAAATATTTTGGGGGATTTTTTCCAGAAGCTAAAGCATTATCATAGAGAAGTCTCATAAAATTTCTCAAAGCTGCAATGTCGGCGGCTCCGGAAGAAAATTCATTAAAAACCAATTGCTGATCAACTGTATAAACGTTTAGATTGTTATTATTTCTATGAAAATCAGCGAGTTCATTAGCTTCAGCTTCAAATTTTTTGTTATAGCAAATCACGTAATCAATGTCGGATACTCCATGAAGATTCTGATTCTCAATTTTTTGGTTAAAGCCTACTGAATAAAAACTATTTGTGAAAGCGATAAATTCACGTAATTCGTCCGTTGCAATGGTAAATGTTGCATTTCCTGATTCCATAATGTATTCAATTTCAATTGGGTGTAGATGATTAGATACGTCCCAAATAACCATTCCTGAGGGTGGGTTTGAAATTACGAATTTGCTCAGTTTCCCATTTCCAATGGACTCTTTGTTTCTAAATCTTAATTGTGTTCCATTATAAGTCAATTGTCTTTTAGCTTGAACTTCAATATAATCCATCCATGCTGATGCTATTGATGTGGGTTTGTTATAGCTAACATTTATATTAATAGCCTGAGATTGTGGGGTTATGGCCCATTCTTGTGACACTCCTGCTGCATAATCACCATTGTATTGGCCAGATACCGAAGGGATTATAATAGTTTGCGTATTCCCCGAAGTATTTACTGTCATCTGAGATACTGTGGTTGATTTTGCAGCTACGGCCATTTTAATATTAACAGGTGTTGTTAAATCTATATTTGGAAATGAAAAACCATAATTATGAGAGGTGATAATATTATACTCATCTCCGTACCAAATTTTGCCTGATTTTATGAGGTTTAGTGAATCTTTATCATAATACTGAAAATCATCGAATGTGGTTATGATTGTGTCAGGAGTATTTGGGTTAATCGATTGATAACTAACTCTTTTATTTGTTCCGTTTCTAACATTAATGAAGTAATATGCGTAATCGTCGTAGAGGTGTTGACTGTGACTAAACCGATGGTTGTTTGAATCATATTTCCAGTAGTTTGGTCCCTTTCCAAAAAAAATAAAATAATCGTTCGACTCAAAAATGCCATTTCCATTTAAATCGTGAATTTTGATGGCATTTTCCTCCAAATCGTCGTAGAAAAAACCACTATTAGCCTCGGGATACATTCCTCCACCATTCCCAAAAACTCGAATGTCGTTTACTGAAAGATTGGTTAAGGGAAAACCCATGGTAATCAAATCATTACCAGTTATTTTATACACTCCGGTTGTACTTAATTTAACTTTATACCAATCATCATTTGCTAAAACGGAGGCTGATTTCCAACTGCTTTTTGTTTCTTTCGCTCCAATATTATTATTCGATTCGTAAGTAGTAACGAATAAATTGAAATGAGTGTAGGCTGCGATTTCTTGATTAGGGTCAGTATGAAATGGATTTATAAAAATAGTGAGGACTTGTCTATTTCGATCTAATTGAACTTCATAATGGTATTGTGGCGCTAGTTCCAAGTTTTTTATATTATCAAATAAAGGATTAGAAACTGATTCAATGTTTTGAATAAATATAGTTATAGAATCAATTGGTTTAATAAGTAGGAATTGAAATTTGACTAAGGGTATATCATAAAACAATTCGTGTTTTACCGCTTCATCGAACAATGCACCATTCGGATACATTTTACTCTCTAAAATGGAGAAATTATAAGAAAGTATTTTTTCACCAACAAAATTTTGCTGTGAGAAAACAAAAGTTACTGAGAATAAATATGTTATAACTATTAATAATAATCTTGACATAGCGCACAATTTTGCTTAAAACATTCGGAAATTAGTAAGATTGCCATATTAACTATTAGTTGCCAAAAATATTGTTTGTTTTTCTACTTTTGAGACTTGAATTTATCGTTTGAAATACTTATCAGTTTGATGCAACTTTTCATAGTTGTTAATTGTAGATAAATTTCAATTAAATACTATGTTATGAAATTGTGCACGATTGACTTCATTGTTTTCTAATTTTAGGGCAAAGTTAACTCAACCTTTTTAAAGTTAAATTGTCTTAAATCACCAACTTGACAATTAGGGGCGGTTTTATAAAGTGAAAAGATGTAACCTTACAAAAATTATTTAGTATAAAGTCAGACTACTTTATATTAATGTAGTGGTAACAAAATGTTTTTGAGTTAAAATAAATTTTGTAATATTGTGCCTTAATTGCGTTTAGACTATATGAAATGGGAACAAAACTGAAAACCTTATTATTGCTGACGCTGATAACGGTTGGTTTCGTGGGAGTTAAGGCCCAGGATCCCCACTTTTCTCAGTTTTACGCCAATCCTCTTTACCTGAATCCTGCATTTGCGGGATCGGTTGTTTGTCCACGAGTTGTGATGAATTATCGTAATCAGTGGCCATCTATACCTGGCTCATACGTAACTTATAACGCAAGTTTCGATATGCACTTCAATGCAATCGGAGGTGGTTTAGGTCTTTTGGTCAATAGCGATAGAGCAGGAGAGGGTGTATTGACAACTCAATCTGTTTCGTTGATTTATTCTGCCCGAATTCGAGTTAGTCGCGAGTTTTTCATAAAGGCCGGACTTCAAGCTGGTTTTTTCCAGAAATCATTAGATTTTAATAAGTTGACCTTTGGTGACCAAATTGATAATCAGTGGGGTTTTACCAGTCTAACTGCCGAGCCAACTCCTCCTGGAGGATCCTATTCAACTGCTGATGCTGATTTTGCTGCCGGAATTTTAGGTTATGGGCCTAAGTTTTTTATTGGATTTGCTGCACACCATTTAGTTCCTGTGAATGAAGCTTTTATCTCTGGTAATGAAAGCTATCTCCCCATGAAATTAACTTCTCATGTTGGGATGAAGATTCCATTAACTGCTGCTGGTCGTCATCGTTTAAGACCAACTGACCCTGTATTATCTCCAAATATCTTATTTATGCAGCAAGGGTTATTTCATCAGTTAAATTACGGTATGTATTACCAGCGTCAACCTATAATATTTGGATTGTGGTATCGTCACTTCTTTGAGGGGTCTGATGCAATCATATTATTAGTTGGTTTTGAATACGATAAATTTAAATTTGGATATTCCTACGATATAACCATTTCTGAATTGAGCAATGCTTCTGGAGGTGCCCACGAAATTTCTATGGGGTTAAGATTTAATTGCCCTCAAAAAAGAGTTCGCCTTCATGAAATAAGTTGCCCATCTTTTTAGTTATTAT